>JAIDPH010000073.1 GCA_029062885.1 Lachnospiraceae bacterium | reverse complement strand
CGTAACTGCAAAGGAACTGGCGGCGCGGGTTGAGGTGGCTGTGCGGACAATTTATCGTGATATCGATGCTTTGAGTATGGCAGGAATTCCGGTCTATACGACCAAGGGGCGAAACGGCGGTATCCACCTGACGGAGCAGTTTGTCCTTAACAAAATGCTGGTCTCCAAGAAAGAACAGCAGCAGATTCTTGCCGCCCTGGCCAGCCTCAGAGAGACAGGCACTCATGAAGAAGAGGCGATCCTGAACAAGCTGGGGGATTTTTTCATGGAAAAACCGGAGAACTGGGTTGCCATAGATTTCTCCGATTGGAGCGGACGAAGGAAGGACCTGTTCAACCAGATCCGGAATGCCATTTTGAACCGGCATGTAATACAATTTGACTATTATGGTCAATATGGTGAAATGAACCAGCGTTATGCGGAGCCGGTCCAGCTTCTTTTCAAAGAATATACATGGTATGTGCGCGCTTACTGCAGGACGAGGCAGGCTATGCGTCTGTTCAAAGTACTGCGGATGAAAAGGGTTGTCGTGCTCGATGAAACTTTTGATGTTCGCACTGTCCAAAACACCGATGCCTATTCGGACATTCCCGCAGACATCCCGCTACCTGAAATTACTTTATGGATCGATAAAAAAGAAGCCTACCGCGTTTATGATCGGTTTGATGAAGAAGAAATTACTGTGCTGCCCGACGGACACTTCGAGATTCATTACCGATGCACGTTAGACGATTGGGTTTACGGTATGATCCTGTCTTTCGGTCCTTCGGCAAAAGTGCTGGCGCCTAAGTTCGTACAAACAGAAATACAACGACGTATCGGGGAGATGGCGAAATTATACCGGTAAGGATTTACCAAGCCAAAATCCTCTCCTTTTCACTTCCTCCATCAATACCGGCTGTATCTCCGGATAAGTCCACCGCTGCGGCAGAGCTTCCCCGATGACGATTTGTTCTATCTCGCTGTGCAGCTCCTTTTCAAATTCCCATGCTCTCGCATAATAGAGCATACCAAAGCTTTCCTCGCCCTCAAAATTTTCCGGTGCCGTGACAGAATAAACGCAAATCGGCCAAAGATCGAACCGGGTGGCTCCGGTCTCCTCATACAGTTCTCTTCTCGCGGTTTCCTCGATCGTCTCCCCTTCTTCTCTGTGCCCTCCGGGCACTTCCAACGTCTCCCGTTGCCGATGTTTGCAGAATACCCACCGTCCTTCATACTCCGTTATGATTACTGCAAACTTTAACAGTTTATCGTCCACCGTATCGTAAAATCTGATTTCCGCCATGGTTCCTCCTCTTACCAAATCGAGCTGCGCTCGATTGCGAGATTTGCTTGCTTGCGCTTCGCAAACTCGTGTCTATCTGAATAATTTCTTATATCAAATCAAGCAAGCTCGATTTTTTGCCGAATTATATGACACACTAATGTCATATTTAATCTGATATCATATTTTCATAATACACCGCAGTCCGATGAATTGCAAATTACTGCCATACAGCACATACCAAGGCTCGCGGGAATCAAATCACAGGAGGACAATAGAATGGACATGAAAACAGAATTGAAAATCTGCCAAAGCTGCGGCATGCCGATGCAGGAGGATCAGTACGGAACCAATCAGGATGGAAGCAAGAACGAGATGTATTGTTGTTACTGTTATAAGGAAGGCGCTTTCGCGCAGGACTGCACGATGGAAGAAATGGCGGACTTCTGCGCACCCTTTGAGGTCGAGGGCGGACGCAGCAAGACGATCGAGGAAGCAAAAGCGGGATTGATGCAGTACTTCGCCACCTTGGGGAGGTGGAAGGCGTAAATTTTTCTGCTCTGACATAAGAAATATCAGCATATATTTTTAGGCAAGATATATGCTGATATTTTTATCCCTGTGTGATTCTCGGATTTCTTCTTATGTCTCTTCCTTAATCTTAGTTACACTTGGAACTAGTACTAGTGGTGGTTGTCCAAATGAAGATGTTATCTGTGCAATTAACAGAGTGATTCGACTCATCAAATTACCAGTTACAAAATCTCCATTTTCTCTAAATTCATCAGCCAGATCTATCTCACGCCAATTGTACTCATTTATTTTTTGCGGATCAAATCGCAAATCTGCTCCAAATGCTACCGATAATCGAAACATTTTCTCCGGATTAAAAGTTAGTTTCCCCGACATATGTTTGGATTGCCCTTTCCACTGTAGCATTTAAGGATTCTCCATTTTTTGATGCCAAAACAGCTATTTTTTTATGCAAGTCCGGATCTATTCTAACATTAAAAGTTCCCTTGTATTCTTTATCAGGTTCCTTTCCTACTTCCTTACAAAACTCCAAGTAATCATCAACAGCCGTATGAAACTCTTCTTCAATTGCTTTGGGATCATTGCTCTCAAAATTGACAAAATCATTTATCCCTTCTATTTTTCCACGCAATGTATATGTTTCAGAATCAAACTCAATTGTTGTATGGTATCCTTTGTATTCTAAAATATTTTTTTTAATCATAATTCACCTATATCCTTTAAGTAATCAACCAAATCACTTACTGCACCTCTGTTCATTTCATCTCCCGGATGAGGCTTGTGTAACAAAATCACAGCCTTATCTTCTTCCCTGAAAAAGCAAACTCTCGACCCTGATGTTTTTCCTTTATTCCGCTCTTCAAATCCAATCTTGCCAAGCAAATATTTTGCTTCTGTGTAAGTATAGTCGGCAGGCTTTTGTAATATGCGTTCTTTTGCTTTTTCATATTTACTCATTATTTATAGCGCTCACCTCTTTTGCAACTAATCTTTAGTTGCATATTACATTCTTTTATAGAGTATGTCAATGCTTTAAATAAATATTCACATAAAAAACCCGACAGGCTTTGTCTTTAATATTAACTTTTGCTAACTTATTTTCATAAAAAATATATATTTCCCATGTAAGAACATTTGTCAAAGAACACTAAATTGTAATATACTTTTTATGGTGATAATATGAATCTACTTTTCTTATGCAGTCAAAATAAAAGGCGTAGTCTGACTGCCGAGAGAGTCTTCGATGGTTACAACGGGCATCACGTGCGTTCAGCGGGAACAGAGCAGAACGCCAGAATCAAAGTCACTCCCGGACTTCTCGGATGGGCGGATATCATTTTCTGTATGGAGAAAAAGCATATGCGAAGAATACAGGCAAAATATTCTGACATAATTGCCGATAAGCAATTAGTCTGTCTTTACATCAGTGATGATTACGAATTTATGGACAGAGAATTGCAGGAACTGCTTAGAAGTTATGTTGATGAATATATTCGGTGATATTTCCTGTTGCAGATAATAATTACTTTAAAGCTCTTTTTACATACAATCCGCAACTCACATTTTCCTCGCCTTAATAACGAAAACCGTAGGCAGCATCAATGCTTTTTTTCCGAAATCGTTATCCGCCGCCATTGCTTTTTCCCTGTCGATTTCTTCAACCAGTTTTTCGATAACAAACCCGTTATCTGCCAATGTATTAATATATGTACTCAACATACGGTTAGACAGCATGATTTCTTTATCACCCATACCGGCGCGATACCACTCTTCATTAAAATAGGAATTACTGAAAATCAGGTTGCCGTTCTCGATTGACACGCACTTATGGATCGGATGCGACCAACCGAAGACAAATGCTCCGCCCTTTTTCAGATACGAATGAACATGCCTGAAGGTTTTATCCAAATCCGTCGTCCAGCCGATTCCGTAAACCGAATAAACCAGATCAAAATATTCGGTTGGGAGTCCGCATTCTTCTTCCATAGGTGAACAGACAAGTTCTGCGTTGACTTCCTGTGATTTAAGAAAATTCTTTGTACGTTCAATTTGATCTGCGGATATATCCAGTCCCCACAATTCAGCGGCGCCTGAATCAGCGGCATACTTTAACGAGCGGCCGTTACCGCAGCCGATTTCAAGCACTTTAGCCCCGGACAGATCTCCGAGTAATTTCAGCTTGTCCTCTGACGGGAAAAAGTTTCCCCAACTGGGTAAAGCGGTTGCGCCTAAGAATTCGCTGCCTATGGTACTCCAGAATTCTGCATTTGCCTTATGTGCTTCATCTGCAGACATCTCGACATTATTCACATAGCCTAAATCTTTACCGCCAACAATATTCTTTTTCATTTTTTCCGCTTCTTTTACAAGTTCCATCATATTTTCCTCTGCCTTCTTCTTATAGTCAGCGTCGCTCAGTTTTTCACCTGAAAACAACTCATTAAGACTGATGTTAAGAATTCTGCAGATTGGCTGCATAAAGGACAATTCGGGCATACCATTGCCGCATTCCCACTTGCTGACGGTTTTATCACTAATACCCAGAGCATCAGCAAATTCACGCTGGGTCAGCTTCTGCTGTTTTCTCATTTTAGCAATAAATCTGCCTATTTTAACTTGATCCATGTCGGCACCACCTTTTTATAAATTTCTATGAAGATATTATATGATAGCCAGCGGAAGAATCACACCTACGAATCGTAGAGCTTATATAAAAAAGTAAATTCCTTCGGAATTAACTTTGCGAGATTTTAATCAGGAGAATTACAAGATGGAAACAAACACAGAAATGAAATCTTGCCAGAGCTGCAGTATGCCAATGAAGGAAGACCAGCATGGAACCAATCAGGACGGAAGCAAGAACGTTATGTATTGCTGTTACTGTTATAAGGACGGTGCTTTCGTGATGGTAATGTAATAAAAAGATATCTGTAGAATGTGACGTAATAACTTTCTTATTGCCTGTATATTTAATTTTATAATTTCTCATTATCCCTATCTAATACATCAATATTGTCATCTATCCTTATTAACTTTTTCACTTCTTCAAAAAGCAATAATTTATTCAAATTCTGCCCTTTAGATAAATATGTACATTTCATATAATATTTCTCATCATATTCTTTGCGGAAAATTGCCAACACTTTGCAGGTGGGCTGCGTCAATTTCCGTATATCTTCATTGTATAGTGTTACCGGAAAGTCTATGCTTTTTCCAGTACGAAATCCTACACTTAATACTGATTTCGTATTTCCAACAAAATAATCTGCCTTAATGAAAATTCCACTATTTATAAAGTCTCCAACCATACAGTTGTTATATAGTAAGTCCGGAAGATATGGAAGCACTATAAGCTTTCTGTTGGTATTTCCTTTTAAATCTAATTCAAATTCTGTTGTTTTTAATTTCTTGTTAATACACTTCTCATAAAAACGCGGCGCGGATAAAGCACTTTTTACACCTGTCATATGAAGATAGTTAAAATCACGAAATCCTACCTGTACAGTTCTAACATTTACATTTTCTTGATATACAATTAAAAAATGCTTATCTTTTAGCTTTTTATCAAAATCTTTTGACACACTTGTTATTATTTTTAATGCTTGCTCTTTACCGTAATTTTTCATTCAAACCTCATATAGTCACAAAAAGGCTGTCCTTATGGACAACCTTTTCTTTTAATAATATGCTGATTTTTCTGTTGTCTGCCAACTGTCCGCCCTACCATATGCGGCTTACTTGTGGAGTTTTTCTGTTGCTCCCCAACTGTCCGTCCTACCATATACGGCATATATGTCAGATTTTTATGGTGTCAGCACACCCAGACAGACGCATCTGTCTTGTTACTATTATTATATGAAGTAACTTATTTTATGTCAAGAAACTCTTGCTAGAATAGTGTGAATTTTTATCTGAAAATAAATTTACACAATCCCCTGTGCCTTCATAGCCTCAGCTACTTTCAGGAAGCCTGCGATATTCGCACCGGCAACATAGTTGC
>JAIDPH010000072.1 GCA_029062885.1 Lachnospiraceae bacterium | reverse complement strand
CAGTTCTTCTATAGTCAGTTCATCAATCGAACATCCTTTATCAATACAGTACAAAACCAGTTTACCGATTATGCTGTGTGCGTCTCTGAATGGAACGCCTTTTCCAACCAGATAGTCCGCCGCATCGGTTGCATTTGTAAAGCCCGTCATGGCGCTTTTCTCCATAATAGGTTTGTTGAATTTCATGGTCTTAATCATACCGTCAAACAGCATAATGCAGCCTTTTACCGTATCTATGGCGTCAAAAGTAAGTTCCTTATCTTCCTGCATATCCTTATTATATGCAAGCGGTATACCTTTCATTGTAGTCAGTATGGAAATAAGAGCTCCATATACCCTTCCGGTCTTGCCTCGAATCAACTCCGCAATATCGGGGTTTTTTTTCTGCGGCATAATGCTGCTTCCCGTTGCATATGCATCATCAATTTCCACAAAACGATACTCATTAGAATTCCAGATAATGATTTCTTCGCAGAATCTGCTTAAGTGCATCATAATCGTAGAAAGCGCAGACAGAAATTCTATCACATAGTCCCTGTCAGAAACAGAATCCATGCTGTTCAAAGTCGGTGCTTCAAAACCAAGCAAAGACGCAGTATAATATCTATCCAGCGGATAAGTAGTTCCTGCGAGCGCGCCTGCCCCAAGAGGACAATAATTCATCCTTTGATATATATCCTTAAGTCTAAGTCTGTCTCTTTTAAACATTTCAAAATATGCGCCTATATGATGCGCCAGAGTGACAGGCTGCGCTTTCTGCATATGAGTAAATCCCGGCATATATGTTTCAACATTGTCATCCATTATCTGTATTAGTGTATTAAGCAGTTCTTTTAGCAGTTCGTTCACATTGAGAACTTCAATTCTTGTATACAGTTTCATATCCAGAGCCACCTGATCATTACGGCTTCTTCCGG
Organism: Lachnospiraceae bacterium; assembly: GCA_029062885.1. Classification (GTDB taxonomy): domain Bacteria; phylum Bacillota; class Clostridia; order Lachnospirales; family Lachnospiraceae; genus UBA3282. The sequence goes on along the minus strand of JAIDPH010000072.1, from coordinate 4,894 downwards.
TATGCAGCTTTTTCCCTGCATCCCCAATACGCTCTATCAGATTAGCTTCCACAAAACTGTGAATATCTTCATACTCTTCCGTAATATTTAAAATTCCATTCTCTATATCCTGTCTGATTCCGGTAAGACCTTTTACAATCTCATTCTTCTCATCCTCAGTAAGTATCCCCTGTTTCTCAAGCATAACAACATGGGCTATACTTCCCTCTATATCCTGTGCATAAAATTTCTTGTCAAAAGCTATAGAAGCATTAAAATTGTATACAAGCTTGTCCGTTTCCTTGGTAAAACGACCTCCCCAAAGCTGTGCCATATAAATATTCATGCTCCTTTCCCATACATCTGTTACAAATTTATTAAATCTGAATTTGATGATACCATAAATGCCTATATATTTCAATAATACGCTTTACTAATTTTTCACTAATTTTCCAAATTTCCTGTTCGTCTAATTTTGTATATGAAACACACATTTACAATTCTTTCATAAAATATCTTATAAACACAGAGGAGATATATCATAATGCCGTCTATTTTATCTTTAGAAAACATTTCCTATTCATACCACAATCTTAAAGGTGAGACAGCCGCCTTATCAGGGATAACATTTCAGGTAAAAGAAGGAGAATTTCTGGCAATTGTAGGTCCCAGCGGCTGTGGTAAATCAACTCTCCTCTCTATTATTGCCGGTCTGTTAGAGTCTGAAAGCGGGACTCTTTCTTTCAGTCGCGAATCAACAATAGGCTATATGCTGCAGCATGACCATCTGTTTGAATGGAGAACAATCTATCAGAATGTTATTCTGGGATTGGAATTAAATAAAAAATTGACACAGGAAAATATAGATTATGTATTGCAGTTGCTTAAGGATTATGGGCTTGATTCGTTCAAAAATAAAAAGCCCTCCGAACTGTCCGGGGGAATGAGGCAGCGGGCGGCACTCATACGCACCATGGCTGTTAAACCGGATGTGCTTTTGTTAGATGAACCTTTCAGTGCATTGGACTTTCAGACCAGAATGACTGTATCCGCCGATATCGGCAGTATCATCCGGAGCGCCGGCAAAACCGCAATACTGATTACCCACGACTTGTCCGAAGCAGTTACTTTAGCAGACAGGGTTCTCGTCTTATCCGGACGTCCGTCAAGTGTAAAATACGAATTACCGGTTTCGTATGCCATTGAGCGCAGCAACGCCATTTCTATACGGAATACAGAGGAATATCAGACTTATTTCAATATATTATGGAAGGAGTTATCAGATGATTTTTCAGACAAACCAACAGACACACAAACATAAAAAAGAAGTCCTGACAAATCAGCAGTCATATATTCTCGCCCATCGCAGGCATCATCATATTATTACATTTTTTCGCCTTCTTATTCTGATTATTTTTTTAGCTGTCTGGGAATTTTCAACGAGATTTGGATATGTGGATATATTCTTTTTCAGTTCGCCTACGGCAATTGTAAGTCACTTATACCGCATGATCTTGGATTCATCTTTTTTCAACCATACAGGCATCACACTGCTTGAAACCTTAGTGAGTTTCCTGCTTGTCACGTTCTTTAGCCTTTCTATCGCTATGCTGCTATGGTATCAGGGCAGTCTGTCAGAAATTCTTGAACCATATCTTGTCGTACTGAACTCGCTTCCTAAATCTGCACTTGCACCGCTTCTCATTGTATGGCTTGGAACGGGTTCCAAGACAATCATAGTCGCCGGCATGTCAGTTGCCATATTTGGTTCCATTATCAGCCTTTACACGGGCTTTTGTCAGGCGGATGACGATATGCTCAAGCTTATCATTACTCTCGGTGGAAACAGAAAAGATGCCTTGTTTAAAGTGATTCTTCCAAGTTCCATTCCCCTGATAATCAGTAATATGAAAGTCAATATCGGTCTTTGCCTTGTAGGAGTAATAATAGGAGAATTTCTTGCGGCAAGACGCGGGCTTGGATATCTGATAATATATGGATCGCAGGTATTTCAGCTGAATATGGTGATCACATCAATCATTATTCTATGCGCTATCGCTATGGTACTGTATAAGATTATTCAGAGTATGGAACACCACTATAAAAAAGCCAAATAAATTGGCTTAGCCAATTAAATTGACCTTGTAAACTGAACAATTTCTCCGGTCTTTATGGATTTTTTCACATCAATGATTCTCTGGTTGGAAGAACCTCTAAACTGCAGACTGATATCCTTAAATTCTTCCACAAATTCTCCATCCACTATAACATCCAGATATGAAAGCATTTCTTCAGTTTCCTGCCATTTTTTACAGAAATCCTGCAAAATATCTTTATCGTACAGATAACCGGTATAACACCAGACGGACTTTTCAGGATATTTTTCCTTTACACTGCGCAGCAGGGGCAAAAGCCCCTGTTGATTCACATATTCCATCGGCTCACCGCCAAGCAGGGTCAAACCCGCTATATAAGATGGCTCCAGAAGTTTTAGAATTTTCTCTATATCTTCTTTTTCAAACTGCCTGCCATATTGAAAATCCCATGTCATCTCATTAAAACAGCCTTTGCAGTGATGAGTGCATCCACTCACGAACAGCGTGACCCTTACCCCCGGACCATTGGCTATATCACATTCTTTAATTTCCGAATAATACATTCATATCCCTCACAGATGTAAAACTCTTTCTTTAATCTCCTGCGTCCGTCCCTGATTCCAGAACTGTGTGCCGATATATCCGCAGGTACGTCTTGCCACATTCATTTTATTCTGATCTTTGTTTCCGCAGTTCGGGCACTCCCAAATCAGTTTACCGTCGCTATCTGTCACTATTTTAATCTCTCCATGATAATCACAGACCTGACAATAATCGCTCTTGGTATTCAACTCTGCATACATGATATTATCATAAATGTGTTTCATAACAGCAAGCACCGCATCGATATTATTCTCCATATTTGGCACTTCCACATAGCTGATTGCACCGCCCGGAGACAATTCCTGAAACTGCGATTCAAATGTAAGCTTATCAAAAGCATTGATTTCTTCAGTAACATGCACGTGATAGCTGTTCGTAATATAACTTTTATCCGTCACGCCTGAAATAATACCAAAACGCTTCTGTAGGCATTTGGAGAATTTATAAGTCGTAGACTCTAAAGGCGTACCATATAAGCTGAAATCAATATTAGTTTCTTTCGCCCATTTCTTACAAGCTGCATTCAACCGCTGCATTACCTCTAATGCAAATGGCGTTGCCTCCGGATCAGTATGAGACTTTCCGGTCATATATCTTGTACATTCGCACAGTCCGGCATACCCAAGTGAAATCGTGGAATATCCACCATAAAGCAATTTATCGATTGTTTCACCTTTTTTGAGCCTCGCCAGCGCGCCATACTGCCACAGAATCGGGGCAACATCAGAGGGTGTTCCTTTCAGCCTGTCATGCCTGCACATAAGCGCACGTTTGCACAACTCCAACCTTTCATCAAATATTTCCCAGAATTTATCCACATTTTTTCCTGAAGAACATGCAATATCTACCAAATTTAATGTCACAACACCCTGATTGAATCTTCCGTAAAATTTCGGCTTATTATTCTCATCATGATACACTGTCAGGAAAGAACGGCAGCCCATACAAGTATAACAATTGCCGTCTTTTAACTTTTTCATAATCTTCTCAGAAATATAGTCAGGAACCATTCTCTTGGCAGTACACTTAGCTGCAAGCTTAGTCAGATACCAATATTTACTGTCCTCATGAATATTATCCTCTTCCAAAACATAAATCAATTTTGGAAATGCAGGAGTGATAAAGACGCCCTTTTCATTCTTTACGCCGCGGATACGCTGATTCAGCATCTCCTCTATCACCATTGCAAGGTCGTCCCTGGTCTGTCCTTCAGGAGCTTCATCAATATACATAAATACGGTAACAAACGGAGCCTGTCCATTAGTGGTCATCAGCGTAATAACCTGATACTGTATCATCTGTACTCCGCGGTTAATTTCCTCCCTGACACGTACCTCGGCAATTGTATTTATCTGTTCCTCTGTTACAGCGATACCGGCTGTTTCCATTTCTTCTCTGACAACCCTGCGCAGCTTCTCGCGGCTCACCTGTACAAAAGGTGCTAAATGCGCCAGAGATATACTCTGTCCTCCGTACTGTGAACTGGCAATCTGCGCTATACACTGTGTAGCGACATTACATGCCGTAGAAAAGCTCTTCGGCGTATCAATCATAGTCTCACTTATTACAGTTCCATTCTGCAGCATGTCTTCCAGATTAACCAGACAGCAGTTGTGCATGTGCTGTGCAAAATAATCCGCATCATGGAAATGGATTATACCCTGTTCATGAGCTTCCACTATGTCAGGAGGAAGCAGGAATCTCTTTGTAATATCCTTACTGACTTCTCCTGCCATATAATCACGCTGCACACTGTTCACAGTCGGATTCTTATTGGAATTCTCCTGCTTTACTTCCTCATTATTACATTCCAAAAGGCTTAAAATCTGTTGATCCGTCGAATTGGACTTACGTACAAGGGCACGCCTATATCTGTAAGTAATATAATTTCTAGCCATAGAATAGGCGTTATGCTCCATCAACTGGTTTTCTACCATATCCTGAATTTCTTCTACGCTTGGAGAACGCTTCATCTCAGCACAGTGTTCAGCAACCACTCTGGAAATTTCATCGATTTCTTCTTCAGAAATTTTTTCTATTCCTTCGACGCTGTTATTGGCTTTTCGTATAGCTGACGAAATTTTCTCCAAATCAAAGGCTACTTCTGCACCGCTTCTTTTAATAATCTTCATACCTGACCCCCAACAATCATATGTAGTATACATTTTGATACCATATATAGTTTATGAGCACTACATATTGTATACTACATATTG
>JAIDPH010000071.1 GCA_029062885.1 Lachnospiraceae bacterium | reverse complement strand
TAATGTTTACATAAAAACATTTTAACCATTTTTAATCAAACCGGCCACCTACTTTTTAAGTAAATTTTAAAATTTTTTATTTTTTTTCTAAAAAAATTTGTTATTTTTCTCAGCTTTTTAAACAGCCAATTAATAGGTTTTACTATAATTTGTAGTATTTTGAACAAAACACGCATTATCTTGTATATACATGTTGACATAATCTGTACAAATAATTTACTAACCAGCCATTTATAACATGCCATACCAAGCATGGCGCCTATTACTGTAAACCATCTCAGAATTCCGTTGTTTTCCCGATAAAGCATATTAAAAACGCCCAGACCACACGCAAGCCAGAAAACCAAGTCCTCCAATGATATCCATACAGCTCCATGTTTTATCAATTTCCTTATAATTAAAAACCAGTCATAAACAAAAGTAATGATAACTCCCATAAAAACAGAATGCAGAAAAAAGACAGCTTCCTGTACTATATCCTGACTCATACATCACCTACTTAAATAATCTTGCCAGCAAGGATTCCCCTTTAGTGTTATATCCGGCAGTCTCCGAATAAGTAAAACTATCTATCCTGCCGTCTATATCAACTTCTCCTTTGTCCAATGACAGTCTGCTGACATGCAGTTCATTTCCCTTTATCATCAGCATTCCCTGTTCTGTCTCTAACAAAATCTCGTTAACGTCGAAGGACAATACATCATTTACGCCACTTATAGTACATGTCCTTCTATTGGTGAGCATGAGTTTATGCATCTTTTTGTTTACGCTGTTTAAGTCCTCCATACATACCTCCTATATATCCCTTCCAGTTTAAATGTATGCATGGCGCTTCATGATTATTCGAATAATTTATCCTAAGGTAAATAACGGAATAACTCCTTCGCTTCTTCTTTGCGGACGGTCTCCTGTACGGATAAAACTTCCACCTTTACCTCCTTATTTCCAAATTGAATCAGGATAACATCTCCTTCTTTAACATTTGTAGATGCTTTCGCCGGTCTGTCATTGATAAAAACCCTGCCTGCATCACAAGCTTCATTTGCTACGGTGCGTCGCTTGATTAAACGCGAAACCTTTAAATATTTATCTAATCTCATATGCCCTTCCTTTCCTTCTACCGTTACCACAGTAATATGATGAAAAAAACCTGTATTGTGCGAACATATAATACGCACATACAGGTTTTTCTTATCTCGCTTTTTACGGATTAATTAGTTAAGAGAATCCTTTAAAGCTTTACCAGCTTTAAATTTCGGTACTGTAGATGCCGGAATCTTCATAACTGCGCCGCTCTGAGGATTTCTACCCTCTCTTGCTGCTCTCTTTGAAACTTCAAAAGTACCAAAGCCAACTAACTGTACTTTTCCGCCTTTTTTCAATTCGCCAGCAACAACGTCTGTAAATGCCTTTAATGCCTTCTCTGTATCCTTCTTGGATAATCCTGCCTGATCAGCCATAGCCGTTACTAATTCTGCCTTGTTCATTTTAATTCCTCCTCTTAAATGAGTTTCATTATTTTGAAGTTTCTCTTTTGAAACATCTATATACATTTATATATGCTTTTTAGTGCTATGTCAAGGTAAAAATGCTATTTTTTAGGGTTTTTTTACTTATTTACATTAATTTTATCCATTTCCACTTACGCTATTGCCGGAAGACGTAGTGCCTGTGGACGCGGATGATGTGCTTCCGGTTGACGTATTGCTGCCGTTTCCGTTTCCGGTCACTGTGTTATCAACTTCCAAATCAACAAAGGAATAAGTGATGTCCTTCCCATCGTCATAAAGATATATCGTATAACTCTTGGATTGATAACCCGTTTTCCTTAATGATATTGTGTGTCCTCCCGTTACCTTTGCAAAATTGACCGGTAAAATCCCTAAATAGCTACCATCCATATATGCTTCCACGCCGCGTGGAGCGTCTATATAAACCTGATTACCTGTCACGGCATTTTCTACCTTTTCACTGACACTGTCATTTGTACTGCTTTCATTTCCCTCGGCTCCCTCTTCCATAGTAAAGCTTAAGCTTGCATATTCGGAGCCTACCTGAATATATTTTGTCATCGTCTGATATCCGTCTGCTTTTAACTGAATCCGGTGAATTCCATAGGAAAGCTCCACGTCCTTACTTATATCCACCTTCTCCCCGTCGATACGTACCTCCGCATCGTTTGGTTCTATAGAAAACAGAATCTTCCCTGTTTTGTCTTTTACAATTTCAAGGTCGCCTACATTCAATATTACCTCTCTGTCCCTTTCAACTATAACATCTTTAGTACAGCTTGCGTTGCCGTTGGAAAGCAGCACCTGATAGGTTCCCTCGGGCACGGTCAGTAGCATATTTTCCGTAATCTGTGCAACAACCGTACTTCCTATTTCAATCCAGCCTCCGATAAGTGCCTGGTCATTGGAAAGCCGAAGATATCCATGACCTTTTTCTACTCTGATGCTGCAGATAGTGTGGTCAACTCCACTGATTGTCAACACATCCTTATTTACCACATCCATTACCTCTTTCCGCTCGCCATCAGACAAAACCACAACATTATCCGGCAGTGAATAGGTAGTAGAGCCTATCGTTGCAGTTTTATTTATACCTCCAAGATTATAGTTTCCTACATCATTGTATACCCACGACCTCGGAGATATCTGTATACTTGTCAGCTTTTTTTTACTCTTTAAAAAAGTGACATCCACAATATCCCCCGCTCTTATCTGGGACATCGCCATAGGCTCTTCATACTTATTCCTAACATAGGTTGTCCCATCATAAGATAATGTATACTGTCTTCCAATTGCCATATTCAAAAATGTTATATAGCCGGTTTCCGAATCCACGGAAACCACTACTGCTGTATCCGCAGAATCATAGCTTCCGACTTCTGTCACAATGAAATCGGAAACTACTACTCCGTCATCGTCTTCCCGTCCGCTTTCCTGAACAGAATCGTTGTTGCCCACTATAGATGCACAGCCGGTGATAGTCAATGTCAATATCATTATTACCGCTATAAGTGCCAATACTCTCTTGTACATTCTAATAACCTTGTTCCTTTCTCAGCCTGTGGTTTTCGCAAGTATAGCTGACAGAAAATCTTTCTTCGCATTTTCCTGAGTCAAGAGCCGCTCCAGCTTATCCATGTTGCGTCCCGGAATCCACGCCTTTCCGGAATTATAATAAAAATTTGCAATCTTCCAAAATTTTTCCGGATATGCGAATCTATAATATAGGTGCTCAAAATCCTTCCCTGTCAGAGTCCGCTTCGCATCATAGGCGTTAAGCAGCGTATCTCCGAGTGTCTGTGACCAGTTGTTCTTCTCCAACAGCTTGCGCATAAAAAGGTATAAATCCCGCATCGGATTATCACGTACACATTTTTCAAAATTGATGAGAGCTATACCGCCAACTGTCTGTATAATATTATGATACTGATAATCGCCATGACATACAATAGGAAATTTTTCCGAATTTTCCATATTTTCGTCATACAGGTAATCGCGAATTTCACCTGTTACCTGCAGGGCTGTATCAAGGAAATAATCATAATGCTCCATCAGATATATTTCAAAAGCAGTCTTCTGGCTTTTTTCCCGCAGGAAACGCCGTACCTTCTTAAGCTCCCTGTTATGCTTTTCATATTCTTTCTCAATATGAAATACCGGTTGCGAAGACAAACCTTCCCACGCTGATAAATCGGAACAATTATGTAACTGCGCGAGAATTTGTACTGCCTGCTTACACTCTTCAGGCTCCCTGTTATTACATTCTTTTCCCTCAAAATAACTTTTCACAATATAAGGAACCCTATCCTGATCATAAACAATCATTTCGTCCTCTCTGGTCCTCAGGATAGTTTCTGCAAGCGGAAAGCCAGCATCCTTAATATGTTTTAATAACATATCCTGAAAAAGGATCTTATTCGCGGGGCCATTATACTCTTTCAGTATAAGCAGACCCTTATCCGATTCGCAAAGAATCGCTCCTCTGCCCTTCCACGTACGGACGATTTCTATCTCATAATTATCAAATAAACTGACGGACCTGTCATTCACAAAAATACCCTCCCATATCCCCATCTATCCTATCTTATGATAAGGTATGGAAAAGTATGATTTTTTCTGTACGTCAGTCGTTAAGTGGCAAAAGTGAAAGCAGATAACTTTTATTATTATATTCAGGATTTTCTAAAACAATCTCAAGTAACTTATGAAGAGTCTCTCCTATTTCTTTGCCCGGATTAATTCCTGCTGCGATCAGATCATCTCCTGATACTGACAGAGTTTTAAGTGAAAGGCAGTCTTTCTGTTCAAGTATCTGTTCATAAATACATTTAACCTCTTCAAGACACTTTAGCTTCTCTTCCCGCTCAAAGCTGCTCTGTGCCATAATATCGGCATATTTTACACAAAACAGCAGTGGGAATATTTCTTCCCCTATCTTGTTTACTGCACGTCTGACGCTTTTCGCAGAAGGTTCAATTTTCAAATCATGATATAAAACAAGCTTTCGAACGTTATTAATTGTAGCATTGTCAAATTTTAATCTTCGCAAAATTTTCACGGTCATTTCCTCACCGATCCCAGCATGACCATGATTATGCGTAACCCCATTCTCGTCTACAGTAAGAGTCTGTGGTTTGCCTATGTCGTGAAAAAGCATGCTAAGACGCAGCACTTTATCAGGCTCTACATAAGCTAAAGTATGTAGAATATGTTCTCCTACATCATAACAATGATGAGGATTGTCCTGTTTTGTTTTCATACATAGGTCAAATTCCGGAAGAACACAGGCGGTAATTCCTGTTTCATACGCAATCTTTAAAAAATCCGGATGAGCGGACGTCAGAAGTTTAACTAATTCTACCTGAATCCGTTCTGCACTGATTTTATATAGTGCCGGTGAAAGCTCCTTTATCGCTTCTTTTGTCTTAATTTCTATTTCATATCCCAGCTGCGCAGAAAAACGTACTGCCCGCATCATACGAAGTGCATCCTCACCAAAACGCTCTCTTGCGTCACCGACACAGCGAATGATTCCCCTCTCTATATCCTGTCTGCCTTCAAAAATATCAATCAGACCATCTTTTTCATTATAAGCCATCGCATTTATTGTAAAATCACGACGCCTCAAATCTTCTTTCAAATCTGAGGCAAATGTCACTTCCGAAGGGTGCCGGCAGTCCTCATATTTCCCATCTATACGATAGGTGGTAACCTCAAAGCCTTCTTTTCCCATCATAACCGTAACCGTTCCATGCTGTATACCTGTATCTATCGTCCTGTCAAAGAGCTTTTTCACAGCTTCCGGTTTCGCTGAAGTCGTGATATCCCAGTCATCCGGCTCTTTCCCCAGAATGGAATCTCTGATGCAGCCACCTACTGCATATGCTTCGTAGCCTGCTGCCTGGATAACTTTTATGATATTATTCACTTTGCATGGTAACTGTATATGCATAGTCAACGACTCCCTAATGCGGCATTTGTCAAATGAGCATACAATCATGCTCATTTGACTCATCGTCCGCTTAAATAATTATCCTATGCCCGGCCCGCGAAAAACACCCATCGGATCACCAAAATCCGGTCCTTCTTCTTCATCTTCTCCTATGGAAGACGTCAGCTTATCTATATCACTGTTTGATAAATTGCTTCTATTTCTCTCTATATATTCCTTTTTCTCATCATCAGTCATGTCATAAAACTTGTCCGCTGCCAGACGATTTTCCATAAATGAAAGTCCAAGCCCGATAGGCATTTGATTATAATCCATAGTATATTCA
>JAIDPH010000070.1 GCA_029062885.1 Lachnospiraceae bacterium | reverse complement strand
TTTGATTGTGTGCTTGAACAAGCTGTTAATGACGGTCTTGTATATGTTGGAATCAGTGCAGGGAGTATGTATGCAGCAGGTAATTTGGACGATGGATTAAAGATAATTCCTAATCCAATAATACCACATTGGGTTGGTGACAAGCTGGTGAGTTTGCCAATAGATAGCAAAGAGATTCAACTTGCAGATGGACAGGCGGTTTATATTGAAGGTTACAGTATTTATTTAATATAACTTAAATAAATATCTTTCTTAATTATTTCATCAATCCCTTTTTCTTGGCATAGTCACAAATAAATGAAACAAATGCTAATATCAACAATATAAAGACAGACAACATATCCCATACATCAAAAATAGGCTCTGCTATCATTTTCGATAATATTACATTGATGACAAACATAAACGGAATTGCCAACAAAAGGGATGTTCCTAAAGCAATTAACTTACTGCCTGTTTTTCCAATGCGCCTAAAAATCGCGACTATTATCCATAAGAATACTATTGAAGCTCCTGCCATTACTGCACCAACTGAAAACACTTCTTTAACTTTTACTAAATTGCTCAACAAGAACAAATAGGGAACAATAAAAGCGCTTAATAATATTAAACTTACGATAATCCCCTTTTTTCCCAATATAATACTTGGGAACGATATAACCCATGCAAAAACAATCGAACTGACTGGAATTAGTGACCATGTTAAATTGCCGGATATTGCAAGATTGCAAATAAGGCATACCATAATTCCTATCAAAAGTGTCACTGAAAAAAGAATTGAAATAATTACATTCTTTCTCATGTTATTTTCATCTTTTCTTTTCAAGGCGATTAAATTTTCATCTGCCTTTTTTTCATAACTTTCCATGTCAACTGCCTCGCCGCTTAATAGCTCGTTTACTGTGATTCCCAGTATTTCTCAAAGTTCTAACATTATAGATGAGTCGGGCATACTTTTTCCTGTTTCCCATTTAGATATAGCTCTATCTGTAATGTTCAATTTTTCTGCCAACTGTGCTTGAGTTAGTTTTTGCTCTTTACGACATTTGGCAATAAATTTTCCAATTTCTGTCTGATTCATCATTTTTCTCCTTTCACCTTGAACGATACCACTTGATTGTATTTTTTTGCATGAACCAACGGTTGAATTGGGGAGATTCAACCGTTGGTTGGAAATTTTTTGTCTTTTTCCTACCATAATTTTTTGATTTATCGAATTATTCAACGATACTATTCTACCACAAGCACATACACAATTCCATTAAGTTATGCTTAAACTTCCTTTGCCTTGTTCTTCTCAATTATAATTCCGTCTTGTGGTATTTGCAGAGAATTTATGATGCATTTAAGTAGAGATGTGTAAAATATTGAAATTCTATTGGATAAAGAAGAACGGACAAGTAAACTGATATATGTGTAGAGAGTGGGGAGTCTGAAGACTCTCATTTATTAAAACTTGCATCTTGACAAAAAAGTTCTATATAGTACTATTTGTATAAAAAAGAAAGGATGCACACGATGGCAAAAGTAAAAACTAAAATTTATAATGATTACTGTCCGCAGGCGTTATTTCTTTATGGCACAAAACAGGAAGACGGGCAGCCTCATTTCAAGGATTTGATACGCAAAAATGGTGTGTTCTCAGCTAATCAAGAATGTTGCGAAAGGAGAAATACATGAATTTGTTAAAACATGGCGATACCATTGGGATTATATCACCAAGTTGGGTAGCAAATCAAAATGATTATGAAAAGTACGCAAAAGGCATTGAAAGATTGGGATTTCACGTCAAATTCGGAAAAAATATTTATAAAGACACTTATAAATATACTGCAAGTGTAGCAGAGCGTGTTGATGATTTGAACGAGATGATATGACGAAAATGTAAGGATGGTATTCTTTGGTGGGGGTTATGGAAGTGTAGATTTACTTCCGTATATTGATTATAATAGAATAAAAGAAACTCCGAAGCTTTTTTTGAGTTATAGTGATGGAACATCTATACTTAATGCTATATATGCTAATACCGGCATAACGACATATTATGGGCAGACTCCGGGATTATTTGATAATATAAACGAATATGACAGAAAACAGTTTGTTTCGCATTTGATTGATGGAACTGTAACAGATTATATTAGTAATAGTGATTGGTATACTATAACAGGGGGATGTTGCGAAGGAAGCCTTGTTGGCGGATATTTACTTAATTTTGTTTTGACTTTAGGAAACAGATTCTTTCCATATCAAACAGACAGGAATTATATATTGTTTATTGAAGAATTGGATAAATTTCAATCCGTTCAAGATGTCAGCATGTTCTTGACTTGTATTGGACAAAGCCGGTTGATGGAACAAGTAACAGGTTTGTTGTTTGGACACTATTCAGATGATATTTCGCCACTGTTGTTTGAAGTACTGGAGAGGTTTGGTAAAAAATATAGCATTCCTGTGGCTTATTGTGACGATTTTGGACATGGCTCCAATCATGCAATTTTTCCTATTGGCAGAGGGGCGGTTTTAGACACAAAAAATAAAACACTATTATTTCAATAGAGTATAACATAATAATTGATGTAATTAAAGTAAAAAATGGGTGTATATTTGCATAAAACATAAACAAATACAGTTAATAATAATAAAGAACACGCCGAGTGCTAATCGGGCATATTCAAGCTACAGTTAATAAATTCTATAAATAGTGACTTAATACATACCTGTTTTGTACCTCTTACCGCAGGATACTTGAGAAAGCTGCCGTAGATACTTATAATTGTGTTGGAGGTGCAAAATGAATATTCAAATTGTTGAAAATATAAAAGAAGCCTTGTATGTAGTAATTAATTGCAGGAAGATTGACGATGAAGTTATGCGGCTGAAATGCCATATTGAAATGTTCGACAAGAAGTTGCAGGCAAAAAAAGATAATGAATTATATTTTATCAATTCGTATGATGTTTTGTATTTTGAGTCCGTGGATAATCATACATTTTTATATACCGAAGATGATGTATTGGAGGTCAGACAACGGCTATATGAATTGGAAGTTATTCTTTCCGATAAAGACTTTATAAGAATTTCAAAATCCCAGATAGTAAACATCAATAAAATTAAGTCGTTAAAGCCTGAACTTAACCGTACAATTTTAGCAACTATGTGTAATGGAGAACAACTTTATATATCCAGAAAATATGTGCCGGCAATGCGCAATATGTTGTCAATATAGGGGGTAAATATGCAAAATAACAAAAAAAACTTTTTTCATTTTATGCTATGTATGAGGAACGGTATTGCATATGCGGTTTCTTTGTTTATAATCTTACTTCTGATTTACGATAAAGTACGTAATCATCAGGCAATTTCCACAGACGGTCTGATGAAAATGGTAGTTTGGATTGCAGGCGCCGTATTCATATTTAATCTACTGTTCACCCGTTTTATAATAAAGAAATGGAATTTTATTACCAGGCTGACTATATTTATGGTTTCCAGTTGTTTGTATGAGGGAGCAGGTTTTTACTGGCTTAGAAATTTTATTCGTAAAGATGCAGAATTGAAATGGTTGGCGTTCATTGGAATAGTTTTTATTATATATTTAGCTTGTATCATGATATATAATAAACATAGTAAAAAGCAAGGTGAAATATATACACAAGCATTGCAGCAATATCAGCTGAAGCGGAGTATGCAGAATGGAAGATAAAGAAGAATTCCTGTGAGCTATGTAAGTGCATAAAAATACTCCCATCATATGATGGGAGTTTCCAATGAGTCGCCAAACTCATTATAACTGATAAAAAAATCCGAATGACCGCCAAGTCATTCACAACTGTACCTCTAATCAAATTAAGTGTACCACTATACTATATGTAATGTCAACTGTTTTATACCTTAGCTTTCAGTTGTTTTTTCAAGTAGTCAATTTTTCCGTTTAAAGAACTAATGATATTGTCTTTTTTCTTTACAATGTAAGATAGCCCTAAAATATTCAGCAATTTTGTATCCAGTTCTGACATTTCGGCAGATAATTTGCATATTTTTGCAGAAATAATTCGTTCTTTACCTATTGTTTTGATTTGTCCCAAGTCTATTGTTCCTGAAAGGGTTGTAGGTTTCCCATTCGGATCAGTATAGGTGTAGGTACCGGTAATGGGAATCTGGATGTCGGGTATTGTCGCTGGACTTGTTGATATAATGGCACAAGTGAATACTGGAGAGGAAATATTATATGAATTGGATTGTATGATGACAACAGGACGTACTTTGTTTTCCTCGCTCCCAATATTCTCTCCCAAGTCAACAAAAAATACTTCGCCTCTTTTGACGATCCAGCTTCTCTGATGTCTTTTCCCAATGCAATAATATAGTTTTTTAGAATTCCACGAATTGATTCGCTGTGCTTTTCCTAATAATTGTCTTTCTTCGTTTGTCAAATTGCACCTCCGTTTTTACGTATTATAGCATATGGGGAAGAACTTGTCACTTATAATGCGTTGAAAATAACATATTCATGAGATATAATTACGTGTAAGTTTTAAGAATAGCAAATTCAATTTTCGTAGTAAGGAGAAAAGAGCATTGAAAGAAAAATCAATAGAAGAATTAATAACTGAATTGATGAAAACATGCGGTTTAGGAAATATTATTTCTCCGATTAAGCCCGTATCAGGCGGTTTTATGCATAGAATGTACAGAGTGACAACAGATTGCGGAATATATGCAGTTAAGCACTTAAATCCGGAAATTATGAGTAGAAGCGGTGTGTTTGATAACTTTGAACGGGCAGAAAAAATTGAACATATTTTGGAAAATGAAGATATTCCTATTGTACCTTCCATAATCATAAACGGTCATAAAATGCAAAAAGCAGAAGGTCACTATTTTTATATATTCAACTGGCAGGAAGGACACATAACAGATTGGAATAACATTTCAAATGAAGAGTGTAGCATAGCCGGAAATATTCTTGGAAAGATTCATGCAATTAATCCTGAAAATGTTTCGCATCAGGAGCCTGAATTAAGTAACATTAATTGGCACGATTATATCCGTAAGGCGAACGAAGAAAAAAGCGAGATTGAGTCTCTTTTGGCTGAAAATGAGAAGCTTCTGATCTATGCCGAGAAAGAGCTGAATAAGGCGAGGACTTCTTTACCCGATATAATTTGTATATCTGACGAAGATATGGACCCTAAAAACATTATGTGGGATAACGGTAATCCATGGGTAATAGATTTAGAATGTCTTGATTATGGTAATCCGATATCGCATGTACTTCAACTGGCGCTTCAATGGTCAGGAATTACAACCTGCGATATGGACATTGAAAAGATGGTTGCTTTTTTCGACGGTTATCTGGAAGCGTATGATAATTGTTTTCGGGCATACAACAGTGTATTCGGGCTTGCATATACCTGGGTAGAATGGTTAGAGTATAATATTCAAAGAGCGCTTGGGATATGCATTGATGAAGCAGAAAAACAGATGGGAATTTCTGAGGTAAGAAACACGCTCGAGAGGATAGAATATATCCATAAGATTGAAAAAGAAATCAAAGACGCTTTAGATTCCCGATTACATCATATTGAGACGGCCAGATATGATAATCATGATGAACGGATTTGTTATTATGAACTTTTATTAGAAAATGATATCACCGAAGTACCGCAGTATGATCTTCCTGATGGATACAGGTTTGTACCATATGCTGACGGCGACAGAGATGTGTGGATTGATATAGAGATGTCCGCCAAAGAGTTTAGTAGTTATGAACAAGGATTAGAAGCTTGGAACCGTTATTATGCAGAAAAGCTTGATGAACTTCCGGACAGAATGTTTTTTATTGAAACAAATGAAGGTGAGAAAGTAGCTACAGCCACAGCATTTTACAATATATATGGGCGTGATAAATCCGGTGACGGCTGGCTTCACTGGGTGGCAGTTAAGCGGGATTATCAAGGAAAGGGACTGTCAAAACCTTTGATAACATATGTCCTTCGAGTGATGAATAAATTAGGACATACGCATGCAAAAATTCCGACACAGACTAATACCTGGCTGGCATGCAAAGTGTACATGGATTTAGGATTTTTACCGCTCGAAAAGAATATTGAACATAATTACGAAGGCTGGAAGATTATAAAGGCTTTGACAGGGCATAGTGCACTTCGGACACTTTAGAGTAGAAGAGATTGCCAGTCGTACGTACTGTCCGTCATATCAAGCTGGATATTTTATAACTCTATCCAATATCTTTGTGTAATCTTATTGTTATACGGAACTTCATTTTCCAGAACAGCGCCATTTTTCTTCATAGTCGCGATAGAGGCGATTTTATCATGATCAACGGTTAATAATACTCTGGTAAGTTTACTCAAAGCTATGATTTAGGCTTTCACACTTTCTTTCCTGTTGCTGATTTTTTGGAGCAATGATATAATTTCTAACATGAAAGAGCAAAATATGGAACTGATTAATAGAAAAATAAAAACCGTAGCGGAAACATTATGTAAAGATTGGGCTGGATGTGATCGGTTTAGCGGTGTATGCATGGTAAAATGCAAGGGACATACAGTATTTTCGGGGGCGTATGGTTTTGCAAACCGGGCATTTAAAATACCCAATAAAATCGACACAAAATTTGATACGGCGTCTATTACGAAGGTGTTTACGGCAGCGGCTGTTCTGCAGTTGGTGCAGGAGAAAAAACTGAAATTGTCAGATTATATAACGCAAATTATTGACTTAGAAGGAACGGAAATTTCTCCTAATGTTACGATAGAGCAACTATTGAACCATACATCCGGTATTCATGATGATGCAGAAGAAGAGGCGGGGGAACAATATTCCGAACTATTTGTTGCATCGCCTAATTATGCAATTAAGGAATGCAAAGATTTTTTGAAAAATTTTGCTTATAAAAAGCCTAATTTTGAACCGGGTTCGGATGTCCGGTATTGTAACTGTTCCT
>JAIDPH010000007.1 GCA_029062885.1 Lachnospiraceae bacterium | reverse complement strand
CTTCTACACCATACAAAAGTGTGTCATCGTTTGCCGTACCTGGTGCAACCTTGTCCAAAGCGTAAATCATCTCAATGATTCCGTCGAGAATACGTTTGGGAAGAACCAAACTCAAATCGCCCGGCGTTGCATTGAGAGTAGGCGTTATAAAAGCTTCGTCAATTCGGCTTTGTGTTGAACGCCGTCCTCGTATCAAATCACCGAAGCGTTGAACGATAACGCCCCCGCCCAGCATATTGGAAAGTCTTGCAATTGATTCGCCGTATCCGTTGGAATCTTTGAATGGCTCTGAAAAATGTTTTGCAACGAGAAGGGCGAAATTAGTATTCATCGTATGCTTTGACGGATCTTCATAGCTGTGTCCGTTTACAGTGATAATTCCGTTGGTATTTTCATTAACCACAACGCCTTTGGGGTTCATACAGAAAGTATGTATTTTGTCGCCGTACTTTTCTGTGCGATAGACTATTTTACTTTCGTACAGTTCGTCTGTCAAATTGGCAAAAATCTCAAATGGCAGTTCTACGCGGACGCCTATATCCACACGGTTTGATTTGGTGGGTATATCAAGCTCTTTGCAGACCCGTTCCATCCATTTGCTGCCGCTTCTTCCTACGGATACAACGCAGTTGCGGCAAGTATATGTGCCTTTCTCACACTTGATTTCGTATCCTCCTTCTATGGTTTGTAACGATTCAACGGGCATATCGAAGTAAAAATCCACTTTATCCTTCAAATCAAGATATAGATTTTGCAGAACGACATAGTTAATGTCTGTACCAAGATGACGGACTGATGCGTCTAAAAGGTGCAAATCGTGGCGAATACATTCTTTTTTTAAAGCCGTTCCCGCAGTGGTATAGAGCTTAGTGCCTTCACCGCCGTAGCGCATATTGATTTCGTCTACATAGTGCATTAGCTCGAGAGCACGCTTTTTTCCGATATATTCGTGCAGTGTACCACCGAAATCGTTAGTAATGTTATACTTTCCGTCCGAAAAAGCCCCTGCACCGCCGAATCCGCTCATAATAGAACAGGTTTTGCAATTGATGCAGGATTTAACTTTGTCTCCGTCAATCGGGCATCTGCGTTTTTCCAAAGCATGTCCTGATTCAAATACAGCCACCTTCAAATCAGGCTTCTTGTGCGCTATTTCGTATGCGGAAAAAATACCTCCGGGTCCCGCTCCTATAATAATTACATCGTAGTTTGTCATATTGCCTCCCATAAAAAATAACCACAAATTTTTTAGTGAATGATTTTATCACTGATGTGCATTATAATAAATTTCAATTCTTTTTTCGGTAATGATGTAGGTTATCTTCTGTTTGATTTCCCCGACATGGAGCAAATCACAAATATATCCGCTGTATCTGGTATCTTTCATACTGTCGAACTCTGCCATTAACTGCTCCAACGTCTTACCCAATCCATAAGGTCTGCCAATGTTATCAGTTGCAGCATCAATGCTGTCAGCGATACTCAGAATGTTTACAAATGGCTGGTTCTTTGTGTGTGCCTCTTTCGGATAACCGCTTTGCCCGTTGTACCATACATGGTGCAGTAAAGCGCAGTCATGGACGCATTCAACGGTGGGATTCATTTTTCTTTGATAGATTTTGGAGAAATTAGCAGGGTGTGCTTTAATGATTTCAAATTCGTCATCCGTAAGGTTTCTGGAAGAATTGGAAACATAATCTAAGCAGAAATATTTGCCAATATCATGGAATAAGGCGCAGTTTTCCATCAAATCTAAGATTTCCCTGGGATGTTCTGTACAATATTCATAGCTGTGCCCGCCGACACCATCTAAATATTGCGGATTATGTTCTAATATATATTGAAGGATTGTAAGACAGATTTCCTTTACCATTAATGTATGTACATACAATGCCTTATTTGCATAGACTGTAGCATCCAGGACAGTACTTTTGAAAAAATCAAAATCTACTATATTGGAGGCAGAATTTACGAACATCAATACACAGGAATTAATCTGGTAATTGCCAAACTGATGCACCATATCCTTTGAGGCTTCCAGGACATGGTTTACGATTTGCATGCTTTTGTCCAGGATATACTGGTCATCATATCGGCTGCATTTATACAGATAATCCATATAGTAGGCGTTTGCTGTAAACAGTGCGGAACACTGCTCTATGGCATTGTGTTCTTCAATGGGTTTAGAGTATTCTTCCAATTTTTCCAGAAGTTCTTCCAGTGATAATTCTCCCAGATGATAGGCTGCCTGTACACAATACATCCGGGATGTAACTTTGTCGGTGATGAGACTGGATGCGTTTTCCGAATCGAGGACTGTTTCCAAATCGTTACGAAGTTCTGCGATTAATGGCGCCGCTTTCGCAAGATCAATCATTGGTTCATGGAGCTGTACTTTGTATTTATTTGCATATGCTGCTCTGCGGCATGCTTCCATAGCAAAGGCAAGCGCATTGGTCTGGCACATAATGAATTGTGACAGCATGAACTGCTCACCCATCTTCCGGCGCATTCTTCCAAATTCTTTTTTGATTTCAGGGTACTTTTTCAGAGCGGCTGTCATATCTTTCCGGTTGATGACGCTTAGCAGCAAGCAGTTTGCCAGAGAACGTGCCGCTCTTTCAGACAGATTGTCAAAATCATCAAGATATCGTCCTGCCATCGTGGCATAGAAACTGCCCTCGTAATCGTCTAGGTGTTCTTTTAGCATGATTTCAAACACAGTGCAGTATTCCAACATTGAAATGACCTGCTCGGTAGTACCGTTGGACTGATAATATTGAAGCAATATCCGGGAGATGCAGAACGCAATGGTAGGGTCTGTGATTTTGGCAGGATCTGATAGGAGCATGCTTAAGAAATCCTTAAGCATTGCTTCTGCTTCGGCGTCAACAAGTGTAGGGGAATTTTCATATTTAATAATATATTCTTTCACGATGTCATTATTTTTAATCTGAATCTCTTTCTTCTCATTCGAAATAGAAATCAATTTCTGAATGAGCGCTTCCTTCGATGCTATTCCGTCAAAGTTTATGCTGTCTAATTCATCATATCGCTCTAACAGTTCCTTATAGTTTTCGTAACTCATCTTAAGTCCGACCTCCTGACTTGTCCCATTACTCTCCATCCTTTATATTATAGCCTTGGCATGGAAAGGAATCAAGCATTGTTGTTTTACTCGCATTAAAAAGATTCGATATTTGCCCTTAGGGCATATATATGCTATGCTAAATGCAAGAGTTTTGAGCATCAGCATCCTGTTTTCCAATTATAGGAGGTGAGGGCATGGAAGAAAAAAAGATGCCGTTTTCAGGAAAAGACTTGCAAAAAATGATTATTCCGTTGTTTTTAGAGCAGCTTTTGGTAATGCTTGTGGGGATTGCAGATACGCTTGTTGTAAGTTATGCAGGAGAAGCGGCGGTATCAGGTGTTTCGCTGGTCAATCAGTTTAACACGATTTTTATCTACCTGTTCACGGCGCTGGCGTCCGGTGGCGCTGTTGTAATTAGTCAGTATATCGGCAGAAAGGATTCTGAGAGTGCAGGAAGGTCTGCCAGCCAGCTTCTGATGTTTGGGACGGTCTTTTCCGTGCTGATTGCAGTAGTGGTACTGGTTGGAAATAAAGGGATGCTCAGCCTGCTTTTTGGTAAAGTTGAAGATTCTGTCATGGATGCCTGCATTACCTATCTGAGAATTTCAGCCTATTCTTATCCGGCGCTTGCAATCTATAATTCAGGCGCAGCGGTTTACCGTAGTCTTGGAAAGACAAATATAACCATGTATATCTCCGTATTGTCAAATATTATTAACGTGGTCGGTAATGTGATTGGCGTATTTGTGCTGGATGCGGGAGTGGCAGGTGTGGCATGGCCGTCCCTGATTGCAAGGACATTTTCCGCTGTCGTCATTACTGTTCTGTGTTTTCGGAAAAAGAATGATGTGGTTTACATAACTGATTGGATTTTCAAATGGAATACCGATTGTTTGAAACGGATATGGAGCGTTGCCATACCAAACGGGGTGGAGAACGGGATTTTTCAGTTAGTGAAAGTAGCGCTAAGCAGTATTGTGGCGCTTTTTGGCACTTATCAGATTGCGGCGAACGGCGTAGCGCAGAGCATCTGGTCTTTGGCGGCGCTGGCGGGCGTGGCAATGGGGCCTGCCTTTATCACAGTAATAGGACAGTGTATGGGAAATAAGGATACGGAGGCGGCAGACTATTATCTTACAAAATTATCAAAGATAACGCTTTTACTGTCATCTGCATGGAATTTGCTGATATTAATATTTACTCCGTTGTTCCTGCGGTTTTATGCGTTGGAGGCACAGACTAAACAGCTTGTAATCTGGCTGGTATTGATACATAATGTGTTTAATGCAGTTGCTTTTCCTTTTTCCGGTGCGCTTAGTAATGGACTTCGGGCGGCAGGTGATGTGAAATTTACGATGTATGTTTCTGTTTTATCTACTATTGCAGGACGGTTGTTCGTATCGTATCTGCTGGGAATCATTCTCGACATGGGCGTGATAGGGATTGCTATTGCCATGGTCTGCGACTGGGTAATCCGTGCGGTTATTTTTGTCTGGCGTCAGAAGTCGGGGAAGTGGAAAGCGTTTGAAGTTGTCTGATAAGAGTTACAAATAACTGTAAAGGAAAAAGGGAAAGATGAAATTTGAGTATAGGTATTTAAGTGAGGAAAGAGCGGCGGAGATTGATGCGATGGGGATAATAACACCCAGAGGACAAAAATTAAGAATTAATTATACAAAATGTATAACCAATGAGGATGAATCGATTGTTTTTCAAATAATATTTCATGCAATGGGATATTATGTTGAGAATGGAATTGACCAATATCTTCTATTTTATAAAGGATATAAGTATGTTTTAACGATGCATGGCTTTTGGACCAAAAAGAAAGAAAATGGTGAAATTAAATATCATACTAAATGGATTATCGAAAGTGAGATTGAGGAAGAAGAGGACTGCCCATCAAAAGAGGTATTATCTGTATTAATAGAAATTCTTTGTGAAAGATCGAGACATTTAACAACGGATATTATAGTTGAGGGAACAGTGGAAATAATTTATAGAGGAGAGAGAATAAAATAATTTTCAGGGATTATAAATCCTATTTTTACATCGATGGGGGTATTTAGATTGAAGGTTACAAAAGAACAATTCGCAGATAAATTAGTCGAACTTTTTCCAGAGAAAAAGCAAGCACTAATGCAGCATTATGAGGATTATGGTGAATTGCTTGGACATTTATTTTTTAGTGATGAAATAAATGTACCGCTTTTTGACTTGTTACAAAAAAATGATGTGAGCTTTAAAGTATCTGCATATTGCCGGTTTGTTGAAGAAATGTGGAGAAACGGTACAGATGATGTAGTTAATATAGTTGATGTTACTATTGCTGAGCGTTTATCAGATGACGAAACAGTATGGAATAGATTTGGGAAAAATATATCAAATGAATTTAAAATATACATAAACGATGATTTACTTAAAAACAACATAGCAATGTGCGATGTAGCAAAACTGGATGTGTAAAGGAAAAGAGGAAGGAAAAGATGAGTTTTGTGTGTGAGCACAGAGAGGTTAGAGATGAATTTCCGGAATGGGAATATTTAAATGCGATTGGTGTGAGGGATATGTTCGGACGTCGTCTTAAAAAATTTACCACATCCTTAATAGTGGACAGAGAAAACAATTACTATTTAATTGGCCGTGGTCATACAAATCCCAATAGAGATGTTAGGGAAATCGATTTTTATGCACTTTGTTTAGATGGAGAGGTTATTAATTTAGTAGTGGTGCATCATTCCAAAATGAATCATGATGAAAAGAAATATGAATGTCATTGGATAGTTGAGAAAATTACGTTTCCTCCCAATTGGACATTTAGCGATATAAATAAAGAGGAACTGTTTGCAATAATAGAAGAAGCATTCACAGTAGAATATTTTTCAGGAACATTCAGAGATGGCTGGAGTAAGGAAACGACTGTTGAAATTACGGATACTATTGCGACAGAAGATATTGGAAGGTAAGAGAAAATTGTGATGGATGATATAAAAATTAGTGTAGAGGAAAAAGGGAAATATGAAATTTGAGTATAGGTATTTAAGTGAGGAAAGAGCGGCGGAAATTGATGCAATGGGGATTATAACGCCTAATGGACAAAAATTAAGAATTAATTATGCAAGATGCATAACGAATGAGGATGAATCTATTGTATTTCAAATAATATTTATTGCAGTTCCACACCCAAATGATGACCTTATAGACATAGATCAATACCTTTTATTTTATAAGGGATATCAGTATACGTTGAAGATAAAAAATACTTGGTCTAAAAAGAAAGAGAATGAAGAATATAAATATCATACTAAATGGATTATCGAAAGCGAGATTGAGGAAAAAGAAGATTGTTTATCAGAAGAAGTATTATCTGTATTGATAGATATTCTTTGTGAACTTTCACGGCACAGATCCAAGAAAATAATTGAGGGAACAGTGGAAATAATTTATAAGGGGAAGAGAGTAAAATGAGTAAAATGGATGCAAATAGTAATTTATGGAGAAAATGAAATGGCGACATTTGATGATTTTATGAAACTAGATATTCGAGTAGGCACTATAGTGGAAGCAGCAGCATTTGAAAAGGCCAAGAAACCTGCCTATCAATTACATATAGACTTTGGTAATGAACTTGGAATTAAAAAGACTTCAGCGCAAATAACCAATCACTATAACCCTGAGGAACTAATTGGCAAACAGGTTTTAGCTGTAGTGAATTTTCCGCCGAAACAGATAGCAGATTTCATGTCAGAAGTACTGGTTTTAGGAACTTACAGTGAGGGCGGTGTTGTTTTGATAACACCGGACAAAGAAGTGAAAAATGGAGATAAATTGGGATAATATTAAATGGCTTACTTAAGGCATTAAGACAAGCAATCGAAAGGATAGCTATGTTGACAACAAAAAAAATAGAATGTACGATTTGGGGCATTATCAGTTTATTTATGTTGATAGTTACAGTTATACATCCTAGAATTATTTACTGTATTTTGGTGATTGTTTGTGGAATAATTTGTATATTATGTTATAGATCAAAAAAGAAAAAAACCGTTGATAAAATGCGTAAAGATATAG
>JAIDPH010000069.1 GCA_029062885.1 Lachnospiraceae bacterium | reverse complement strand
GTTGTAGTGACCGGAATGAGCGGCGGCGGAAAAAGTACTGTACTGAAAATGTTGGAAGACTTGGGATTTTATTGTGTTGATAATCTTCCGGTGCCGTTGATAGAGAAATTCGTAGAGCTTATTGAGACGCCTAATGGTGAAATTTCAAAAGTGGCGCTGGGTATGGATGTACGTGCCGACCAGTCGTTTGGCGACGTACGAAAAATATTGAAAAAGCTCAAAGAAGACGGATATCAGTTTGAGATTCTTTTTATGGACGCCAGTGATAATGTTCTGATTAAAAGATATAAAGAAACCAGAAGAATGCATCCGCTTTCGCAGGGAGACAGGATAGAGAATGGCGTTGAAAGGGAGAGAAATATTCTTGAAGGTATAAAGAAAGAATCCGATTATGTAATTGATACTTCCAATCTTCTGACAAGAGAACTGAAAGAAGAATTAGAACGGATTTTTGTAAGAAATGAGGAATATAATTCCTTAATGGTTACGATTTTATCCTTTGGATTTAAATATGGAATTCCGGCAGATGCCGATTTAGTCTTTGATGTCAGGTTTCTGCCCAATCCGTTCTATATTGATGAGTTGAAGCATAAAACCGGAGACGATAAGGAAGTACAGGATTATGTAATGGGATTTCCGGAAGCATCGGATTTTTTGACAAAGCTTGTGGACATGCTGAACTTTCTGATTCCGAATTATATAAAAGAGGGAAAATATCAGTTGGTTATAGGAATCGGGTGTACAGGAGGCAGACACCGCAGCGTTACGCTTGCCAATGAGCTTTATTCGCATATGAAGGATAATGGCAGTTACGGATTGAAATTATATCATAGGGACAAGACCTAGCAGTAGGAGTAGAATTATGTCATTTTCTGGTGAAGTAAAGGAGGAACTGGCAACTTATATCAGCCCGGCAAGGCATTGTCAGTTGGCAGAGCTTGCTGCACTGATTCATTTTGGCGGCCATCTGACGGAAGACGGTCGGCATTTGCAGTTAGAAGATATTGAAAATGAAATGGTTGCCAGAAAATGCTTTACATTATTGAAAAAAACATTTAATATAGATAATGTTATGCGGGAAGAAGATGAAAAGAAAGTTCTTCAGGCATTACATATGTATGATAGCAAGTATCATATCGTCTCAATGGATATGCCGGTCAGCACTCTTTTGATTAAGAATAGCTGCTGTGCAAGGTCTTATTTGAGAGGAGCTTTTCTCTGTGCAGGCTCGATGAGTGATCCAAAAAAAAGTTATCATCTGGAATTTGTGTGCAGCAGACATGAACAGGCATGTCAATTGTGTGACATTATTCAGGAATTTCAAATAGATGCTAAAATCATTAAGCGTAAGCGGTATTATGTTGTGTACCTTAAAGAGGGTACCGGTATTGTAGATTTACTCAATGTAATGGGAGCGCATGTGTCTCTTATGAATTTGGAGAATCTTCGTATTATGAAGGAGATGCGCAATTCGATTAACAGGCGGGTGAACTGCGAGGCTGCTAATATCACTAAGACGGTGAATGCCGCATCAAAACAGATAGAAGATATCTTGTTGATAAAAGAGCGTTATGGTTTTGAAAATCTGCCTGAAGGCTTACGACAGATGGCTGAAGTACGTTTGGAGAATCCGGAAGCGGCATTGAAGGAATTGGGAGAGTACCTGGATCCGCCGGTAGGAAAATCCGGAGTGAACCATAGGCTGAGAAAGTTAAGTGAGATTGCTGAACATATGAGGTTATAAAGGAGGCGAACTTATGATTCAAAAATCTGTCCAAATAAAATTGGAAGGCGGTTTGGAGGCGAGAAAGGTAGCCATGCTTGTACAGGTAGCTAGCCAGTACGACAGCAGTGTGCATATCGAGTCCGCTGAAAAAAAGGTCAATGCAAAAAGTATTATGGGCATGATGGGTCTGGGATTAGGCAGTGGAGACACTGCAACAATAGTTGCAGACGGAAATGATGAAGAGGCAGCAGTTGCAGGAATCGAGAATTTTTTGAACGGCATAGAGTAAGGCATAATGTGAAGGGGATTCCCGAGCAAGGGAGTCTCTTTTTAGTGTAGGCATTGATTATTGCTTCAGGAGGTATGCGGCATGGATAAGAGTATGCTTTTTGTTTATAATCCAAGGGCGGGAAAGGCGCAAATCAGAAGTAATCTTCTGGATATAATTGATATTTTTGTAAAAGCGGGATACGAAGTAACGGCTTATCCGACTCAAGCGCCGGGAGACGCAGTTAAGGCTGTAAGGGAGCGCAGGAAGGGATACGATATTGTTGTATGCAGCGGCGGTGACGGTACGTTGGACGAGGTGGTTACCGGTATGATGCAGTGTGAGGAAAAACTGCCCATTGGCTATGTTCCTGCGGGTAGCACCAATGACTTCGCAAACAGCCTGG
The DNA here is from genome assembly GCA_029062885.1 of Lachnospiraceae bacterium. Classification (GTDB taxonomy): domain Bacteria; phylum Bacillota; class Clostridia; order Lachnospirales; family Lachnospiraceae; genus UBA3282. Next base: position 6,341 of record JAIDPH010000069.1, on the reverse strand, counting down.
GTATTCCAAGGAACATGAAAAAGGCAGCGGATGTGGTCGTAAACGGTGCGAATTTTGGCTGCGATATTGGCGCATTTAATGATGATACCTTTATTTATGTGGCAGCTTTCGGACTTTTTACGGATGTACCGTATGAGACCAAACAGGATATAAAGAATGTAATCGGACATGCCGCATATCTTATGGAAGGCGTAAAAAGACTGTCATCAATTAAGTCATATAAAATGAAAATAAGCTATGATGACGTATGTCTGGAGAATGAATATTTATTCGGAATGATTACTAATTCAAATTCAGTCGGCGGCTTTAAGGGCATTACCGGTAAAACCGTAGAGCTGAATGACGGTTTGTTTGAAGTTACTCTTGTAAGAAAGCCCGCGATTGCTGTAGAAATGAATAATATCATATCTGCTCTTACGGACAAAAAGGTGCATTCGGATTTCATTCAGTCTTTTAAGACTTCCCGGCTGACAATTGAATCAGAACAGGATGTTTCATGGACATTGGATGGGGAATATGGCGGAACGAATCGTATGGCTGTTATACAAAATTGCAGCCGGGCACTTGAGATACGTATTCCAGATAGATTCATTCCTGATAATTTGCTATAAAAACTTTGCATTTGATTTATAATCTGTTATAATATAAAACAAGTTAATAACAATAGAAAGTACGTTTTACGAGTTTTCTATTGTCATAAATAATTATATAAAAGAAAGGATGATAAGAAATGCCATTAGTAACTACTACAGAAATGTTCAAAAAGGCATACGACGGCGGTTATGCTATCGGTGCTTTCAATGTCAACAACATGGAAATCGTGCAGGCTATAACAGAGGCTGCAGATGAATTGAGATCCCCAATTATTCTTCAGTGTTCAGCAGGTGCAAGAAAGTATGCTAAACATGCTTATCTTGTTCATCTCGTACAGGCAGCGCTTGAAGAAACCAATATTCCTATTGCTCTTCACCTTGATCACGGTGCAGATTTTGAAATCTGTAAATCATGTATTGACGGTGGATTTACTTCAGTTATGTATGACGGTTCTTCCCTTCCTTATGAAGAGAACGTTAAGATTGCAAAGCAGGTAGCTGATTACGCACACGACAAAGGAGTAGTTGTAGAAGCAGAGCTTGGTACTCTTGCAGGAATCGAAGATGATGTACAGGTAGAACATGGCGCAGAGTCTTATACACAGCCTGAGCAGGTTGAAGATTTTGTAAAGAGAACAGGCGTTGACTCTTTAGCAATCGCTATTGGTACAAGCCATGGTGCATACAAGTTCAAACCCGGTCAGAAGCCTCAGCTTCGTTTTGATATTCTGGATGAAGTTTCCAAGAGACTTCCCGGATTCCCTATCGTATTACATGGTGCATCTTCAGTACTTCCTAAGTATGTTGATATCATCAATGCTAACGGCGGTAAGATGGAAGACGCTATCGGTATTCCTGAGGATATGCTTCGTCAGGCAGCAAAATCCGCAGTATGCAAGATTAACATTGACTCTGACTTAAGACTAGGTCTGACAGCAGGTATCAGAGAGCATATGGCTGCTCATCCTGAGCACTTTGATCCCAGACAGTATCTGACAGATGCTCGTGCTTATGTAAAAGAAGTAGTTGCGCATAAGATTACAACAGTTCTTGGTTCTGAGGGCAAAGCATAAGATATTTAAATTATGACTCATTTTGGGCTGTCTATTCAATAGGCAGCCCTTTTGTATCTATAGGGAGTCGATTGTTTATATAAAGAAGAAAGGATATAAGATACAATGGGAAAAACATGGAATGTAAGAATTGATGAACAGGAATATCATATTGAATTGACGGATAATAATAGAAGAGTCACTGTAAATGGCAGCGAGTTATTACTTAAGAATTGTAAAAGAAAAACCGGTACAATATATGCAGAATACGAAATCCAACTCGGGTTAAAAACTGCCAGTTTAGTATTGTTGGGCATGGGAGACGCACAGCTTATTATTGATAATAAAGACTATGAAACAGGAGAAGAATATGTTCCTCCTAAACTGCCGTTGTGGGCATATGTATTCATTATATTGAATATCTGTATGTTTCCATTGGGACTTACAGGACTTGTATTGGGCGGAGCAATCGGCGGAGCATTTATCGGAGTATCAATAGTATTTACGATGTCGATTTCCAACAATTATAAGAAAAGTACGGCAGAGAGAATTGTATGGGATATTGTAGTATTTGTAGTGTTATTCGCTATTCTGTTTGCTGGGAGAATCTTTTTTAACAGTATCCATTTTTATTAAAAAATTTAAAATTTATGCCTATAAAGGGAGGATGCCAAGTAAAACTAATTTACTTGGCATTTATTATGAAAAAGTATTAATTAATCAGATTATCTGAGTTATCTCTTATGCTATCTTATAGTTAAAGTATATGCAAAAGAAATGTCTAAAAAATGTTTCGCAAGTGAAGATTCTTTAAATTAAATATGAACAAATTATGAACATGCGAATTATACCTAAAAATCGGCAAATTATTCTCAAATCTTTTCTGGGGGTTGGATTTTTGATATGATGATACAGTTATATTACAGAAGAATAAAACGGAGGAGATATTATGGAAGAACAGAATATATTTTATGAAAACGATGCGAGAGTTACGAAAACGGCTGTAAAAGTATTAAGGTGGCTGATTCTTGTATTTCCGGTATTGATCATTCTTTCAGCCGTAGGTATTTTTCAGATGAAGATAAGTGATATGCTTTTACTTACGGCGGCCGCTTTTGTAGTGACAATGGGACCGGGCGTAGCATATAAAATGAATACGCCAATCGGTATTATGAAATATGTTACGACATTTGCGCTTGCTTCGCTGATAGCGCTTATGGCCACGAATGCAGCAATCGGTATCTATATGACATATGCTTTTGCGATGGTATTCAGTTTGTTCTATTATGATAAAAAATTCACAATACGGGTTTCCATAGTTTCATATATCTTATTGGTTATTTCGCTGTACTTTCGTTCATTAAATGTGCAGCAGATTGAGTATGACACGAACTTTATGTGGTTTTTCACACGTTCAGTGGGTTTTCTTTTGGAAAGCATTGTGATGAGTATTATCTGCGTGAAGATTGCTGACCTGTCTCATCAAATGCTTGTTAAATTTGCCGATACGAAGCAGACGGTATCATTGGTGGATGAATGCAAAAAAGCCTCTGAGGAGTTAAAGGATGTGATCGAGCAGCTGGAAACATATATTCATGGTTTTGCGGGTACGAACGAAAGTATTACAAGTTCTGTGCAGATGACACTCCATGACTGTAATGAGAGTTTCCGGTATGTGGATCTGGTTCGTGATTCAATGCATGAACTGAATCAGAATGCGGAAGACCTTGTGGGCAATATGGAGCAAATGTTGGAAATATCGCGGCAAACGTCGGACAATATACACGGATATATTGAAATGATGCAGAATACGACGAAGGGGATTGAGATTATTGAGGATTCGGCCAAACAGACGGAAACTATGATAGAGAGTCTTGAAGCCGGAATGAAGGAGATTTCAGAGTTTGCCAATACGATTGTGGGAATCACAAACCAGACGAATCTGCTTGCGCTAAATGCTTCCATAGAGGCGGCGAGAGCGGGAGAGATGGGTAGAGGATTCAGCGTGGTGGCAGAAGAAGTGGGACAGCTTGCAAGGAATTCCAAACAGGCGAGCGATGCCATTACCGGAATTATAAGTAAAATTTTTGGCCTATTGGATGAAGTGCGGGGTTCCAATCAGGAAAACATCAGAAACGTAACAAAAGAAATTGAGAAATTGCGTGAAGTAGAGCATGAAGCGGAGAGAATAAGTGATCTGCAGGAAGAATCGAAAGAGAAGGTACGGATTGCTGCGGATTCCAGTTCGGATACACGCGAGCGCGGCGGGCAGGTGCTTGACATGATAAATCAGATGGAAGATCTGGTAAAAAGTACCATTGAACAGGCAAATCAGATTGTAGAAGAGACACAGACACAGAAAAATGTTACTATGGATGTGGAGGAATCCTTCCGTCAGGTGAATAATGTGTCAGATAATCTATTGAGCATCAGTCAGTCGGGAAAAGAGGTTTAGAATATGTTAGGTGGTTCAGTATATATAGCGCTTATCCGGCTTATCATTAACTTTGCAGGAGTGTCACTGTTGTTTTTGCTATTAAGTGAATCGCGGTATAGCAGGAAAAAGACCGTAATCTGCTATGGGTGTTTTATAGCGGTTCTGATCGCGCTGGCATGTATCTGGTATGTGGTTGACTGGGAAAGCTACGTGCGGATGGTAGCACTTACAATGTATATCTGTTTTGCGATTTTTGCTTTTTTTATGTGCAGAGATTCCATTTATCTGGCAGTCTATAAATTGGCGCTGGTTTTCTATCTGATGGCGGCATACGTAATAGGTGGACTGGAGATATCTATTATTTTCTTTGACCGTAATGTATGGGCGGATATTATCGTGCGCATACTGCTGATTTTGCTCATTGCATTTCTGCTCAATAAATATGTCAAAAAATCTATTAAGGGATATGGCGATTATGTGGAGAATGAGGCGGATCACTTCAGCGTTGCCGCTATGATTATCTGCATTTTATTAGGAATCGGATATATCGTAAATCCGGCGCTGAACAGTGGGTTGACACCGCAACGTATCTATCAGATTTTAATAAATTTCATTTTGACAGGTACTTTGCAGCTTCTTGTTTTTCGGTTTTATCTGCACATCGGTAAAGAGAAGGAATACGAGAGGGAAAACCAACTGATACAGATGAACTACAGACTTTTGGAACGTCAGTTGGAGATTTTAGAGGAGTCAGTAGACTCAGGAAAGAGGCTTAGGCATGATATCAGACACCATAATGCAGTCATGGCGGAGTATGTGCGCAGAGGGCAGCAGGAAGAATTATTACAGTACCTTCAGGAATATGACAGGGAAACCGATCAGGGAAAGCCGGAAATAATATGCGCCAATACCGCAGTCAACAATATTCTGTCAGCTTATACTGCAAAGGCGAGGAGTGAACATATCGTAGTTACGCTTGATGTGGAGCTTGGAAAAAACCTTGAGATACCGAGTATCGATTTGGTGGCAATTCTTGCCAATGCTTATGAAAATGCAATCTATGCCTGTATGGAAGTGATGAAAAATCCGGATGGAAGAGAATGCTTCATTCATCTGATGCTTAAAAAAAGAAAAAATAAACTTATTATTTCCTGTAGCAACACCTGCAAAATGGAAACCGAACTTAAGAACGGACAACCTAAAACCGAGTTTACAGGGGGAGTCGGTGTTTCAAGTATTATAAGGACAGCAGAAAAATATGCCGGGGAATATGATTTTAAAAATGATAACGGTGTGTTTGTATTCAGGCTGATCATGAACATAGGATCTGAAATTAACAGGGATAAAAACCTTGGAATGGAGGAGTGATGACGTGTTTGTATTTAAACTGATTCCCATGTCAGTCTGTTATACTGCACGTTGTCCACTACTACTTTGCTGCTATACTTAAAGCCCAGTTTCCTGCATAATGATTTAGAACTTTCATTTTCCTCCATAACGAGAGCCTGAATGCATGTAAATCCCAGTTCCGTTTTTCCATATTCAAGAATCGCATTGCATACTTCATAGGCATACCCCTGATGCTGATATGGTACTGCAATTACGAAGCCAAGCTCCGGAATATCAAATCCTTCACGCCAACTGATACCCGCTCTGCCGATGACTTTTCCGCTGCTTTTTTCCAAAACGGTCCACATTCCATATCCGTAGAATGCATATACATTCCTAATATAATCCTGAATATAAGCCACTTCCGCTGCTTTGTCGTTATATAAATCTTCCATATAACGGGTAATAGAAGGTTCCTTATAAATCTCATAGAAACTGTCCGCATCCTCTGCTGTAGTCTCGCGTACTTCACACCTATCTGTTGTCAGAATCGTCCATGGCTGTCCCGTGAGCCTCAGATATGCAAGCTTAAGTGATTCATATTCAACCTCCTCTATCTGCTCTATGGCATACTCGGCATGTGAAAATATCTCATTCGTATTTTTTTCATGCAGATAAACAATAACAGGAAGCTTATTGCTTTTTAATATCATCTGGCAGGCGGCATTATCTGTAATAAAAAGTGTGTCTGGTAACCCCACATTTTTTTCTGTATGATTAATATTATCTTTTAGAATATTGTCAACGTTTTCTATGCATGAATCAATCTTATTTGCTGTAAGATCATCTATCAATGCGTGTATATCACTCTGCGCGTTTTCTTTTTTTAAAATAAATGCCGCCCTTTTAAACATTCCTCTTTACCTTCTT
>JAIDPH010000068.1 GCA_029062885.1 Lachnospiraceae bacterium | reverse complement strand
CGATATTATTCTGCGTTTATTTATTATGAGCTGTAAAAGAAATCATTCCTATCTTTTTGTTTATTTATATTCCTATATATTAATTATTTCATCCATAAACTCATCTACAGATACATCACAATAATTTTTCTTTGTAGGCGTTCCTAATGATGTATGAATATGTAAATCCCATATATTAGATTTTCATAAAATTTTATTCATATATAGTATTTTATTACCTTTATCCTTACTCCAACTTTCTAATCATCTGATGTTTTCAACAAGTTCACCTTCATTTGTAAATAAAATCCATCAATCACTATCATTTGGGTGGTATTAGTATCATACTATCCACTGAGCCGTTAAATGTTGAACCATCACAGCAAACAATAAATATCTCTCTGCCCAATTATATGATGTGTTAGTATATATAAGTTCAAGTAAATCATACAAAACACTTTATGTTTTTCTCTGATATCTGATAACTTTATTATATTTCTTTTAATCATAGCTTTCCATACTATGTCAAAAAAAGTCAAAAACACGACAAAATTTGCATGAATACAATTTTATGTCACTATCAAACAAAGTCCAAACATCCAATATTATTTAAATATAAATAAAAATTCTCTTTTCTGCTCATGAGTAAAGCACTAACATTCCTATATCCAACATTTCACACAATGTAAACGGTATAATGCAAAAATAGCTCGACGAAGCCACAACTTCTTCTGCCATTACTTACATTTTTTCATTCTCCACATAGTCCGTCCTTTCATTTCCAAAACACATATATGCCCCGATATGATAGAATTGTACTAGTCACTAATAAAAATCACGAAATCTGAGTATGACATTCGTAATCCCAGCCTCAACCAACTGCCAAAAATCACAAAAACTTTGGATATAAGTATCAATGTTTTCATGAATTATGATATAGAAACATTATCAGATGTATTGTCTTTACTATTAAAATGTACGAGCAACCAGATATAGACTTTGAAACAGAAAAGACCGATGACGATGCTAAACAAAATATAAAAGTTTTTCTAAAAAACTCTTGACTCCCACGCAACGTGATACTGTATTCTATTTTCAAAGGAGCTGATAAAAATGAGAACCATAAGTCAAGTTGCAGAATTAACTGGTATAAGCATACGCACTCTGCAATACTATGATGAAATCGGGCTGTTAAAACCAAGTGAATTGACACAGTCCGGCTATCGCTTATACAATGATGATGCATTGCAAAAGCTTCAACAAATCCTGTTTTTTAAGGAATTAGGTTTCAAGTTAAATGAGATTAAGGAAATTCTGCAAAAACCTGATTTTGACAGAATAACCGCTTTCAAGAAACAAAAGGAATTGCTTCTTCTAAAGCGCAATCGAACAGAACGACTTATACAGCTTCTTAATCGTTTAGAGAAGGGAGAGCAATGTATGAGTTTTAAAGAATTCGATTTATCTGATTATATTAATGCCTTAGAAGATTTTAAATCCAACCAGACAGAAGAAGTCGTCAAGCACTGGGGAAGCATTGAGAATTTTGATATGTTCATTCAAAAAATCAAGAACGATGAAGAAAATGTAGCTAAACTAGCCATCCAACAGTTCGGCAGTATCGAAAAATACACTGAAGCTATGAAACATAATTTAGAACATTTCTCTGAAATCATAGACAACCAGTATTCACAAATTCCGGAAGAAATGAGAACAGAAGATAAGTTTCTTAAATTAGCTTCACACAAGGGAGAAGATGTCACTTCGGATATCATCCAAAATTTGGTTAAAGAAATCATTTCCTATGCCCGTGGAAATGCTCCTTCCGAATTAGTTGGAGATGATGATAATTATTGCCGCATGATCATTGAAACCTACTCCAATGATTACTTAAAAAGAATATTTGACACAAAACACGGTTCAGGCAGCAGCGATTATATTGTAGAAGCCTTTCGCTATTATTTGAATAGAGCTGTTTCCTGTTTATAACCGGCAAACTAACAGCAATGCATACTATACACAATGCAGCCGCAACAACGATAGCTTTTATATATGTGTCAACTCCCTCTGCACCAATCAAAAGCGAATTAGTATCCATCAACATCGTAGGTGAATATGCCTTTACTTTTGGAATGATACTCAATAAATACGCTAAAAGCACCGTCCCGCCGGAACACAGGGAAACGCTCGTTGTATTCTGCAACAACGCCGAGAACAGAACAATAAGACATATCACCCATACACCGAACAACCACCATATAGCTACCGAGGAGAACAAGTTATTAGCAATACCGTTATCCCAAAAATAAGCATTATAGCCATAGGTAATGGCGAAACAGATTCCATAGCCCAATGTCCAAAGCGACAGTAACAGCAAAGTTTTTGCGAGCACAACCTTGTATCTTGATAAGCCTTTTGTCAGCACAAGTAACAATGTTCCGGATTTGTATTCCTTGGTAAATATATCGCTGAAAATTAATACATAAGCAATAAGCGCCATAGGAATGTTCTTGAAAAACTGTGTCCATGAGGTCATTGCATCAACTTGAATATTTGTGACAATCAATCCGCTTTCTGCCAGTGTTTCTGACTGCATTTCCATTAACCACGGCGTCAGTTTCGCAATCGCAGGATTCATAATACCAAACAGGACAAACAGCAGTATGAGGATAATGATTTTTCCTGTCCGTATAACTTCAAGATACTCTTTTTTCATAAAAGCAAGCAATGACTTCATTTTGTCACCTCCAAAAACATTGATTCAAGCGTCGGCTCTATTCGTTCAATTTTCTGTACGGATATTTTATTTTCAGCAACATATTGCATGATGGCAAAAAAACGCTCCTCGCTGCCATGAAAAACAAGCGTATTTTGTTCCGTGCGCTGGATATCGCTAAATGCTTTTATAAGCGTATCGGAAGCCTCTTTTTGTTCTGTTTCGATGATAAATCCGTCAGATGACCGCTTGTTTCGCAGTTCTGCAATAGTTCCCTGCATGGCTATTTTTCCATTGTTCAGAAAGGCGGCTGCAGTGCAGATACGTTCCACATCAGAAAGAATGTGCGTGGAAAAAAGCACCGTGGTCTGCTCCCTTGCTGCAAGAAGAATATCCAGAATTTCCTTACGTCCGACGGGATCAAGCGCTGATGTCGGCTCGTCACAGATTAGGAGTTTGGGGCGGTTTAAAAGTGCCTGTGCAATTCCCAGACGCTGCTTCATGCCCCTTGAAAATCCTTTGATACGGTGTCTTTCCTGACCAAGACCAACCAGTTCCAAAAGTTCCTTGCTTCTCGCCACAATATCGGATTTGTCCATCCCGCTTACCTCTCCGCAAAAATTCAGATACTCAAGCGGCGTCATATAGGAATAGAATTCCGGCACATCAGGCAGATAGCCGATGTAGCGATTGGTACCGGTCTGCCCGAAATGCACTTTTTCACCCATGACATATACTTCACCGCTGTTCGGTTTTAGAAGTCCGAGAATTGCTTTCATTGTCGTTGTTTTTCCTGCGCCATTTTTACCGATAAAACCGAAAATACTGTGTTCAGGTACAGACAAATCAATCCCGCAAAGCACTTCTTTGCTGCCAAAATTCTTTTTTAGGTTTTGTATTGCCAGCACATCCATGTCAGTCGTCCTCCTTTCCAAGCAGGAAGTACAGGATCGGACCGATAAACTCCATGCCGACAATCGCAATAACGAGCCATAGAGTACGATTGCCTCTTTTATAATTCTTATGGGTTAAAATATGAAAAAGTGTGTAACCCAACAGAGCAAACTCTGCGATTGCCAACGGAATCAAAAACGGAAGAAATTCCATAATCTTATCCATTCTTTTTTTCCTCCTTTCCGTAAGTTTCCACGCAGAATCCTTTATACCCGCAGCAGGTACAGGTCAGTTTTCTGAGTGTCGGTGTATGTCCCGCCCAAAGAGCCTCTTTGAAATCAGGCTTAAATATCTCATGGCACTGTGGACAGATATACGCAACTCTTCTGAAATAAAAGTTTGTTATCCAAAACGCATAAGGAATCACTACCAAGACATACGCAGCAAAAAGCCACCATATTCCTGTGGCAATCCAAAGAATGATAGATGTCCACTGGACTATGGCGATAGGAATACCTGTAATCAGCAGGATTGCATGTAACTGTCTCATTTTCTTTTTGTTTTCCATTGCATAAGCTATATCACCGATAGATTCAACGGAGAAATTTTCGACGCTCTTAAGCTCCTTTTTTATCCCATCAAGCATATCAAGTTTTGCCTGTCTTTCATTTACTTCTTCACGAAGAAGCTGCTCCTGCTGCTCAAGCAAAACGGAAATAACACTTCCGGGATCGTCTCCGGACAGCAGTTCTCCTATACTATTAATAGAGATACCGGCGTCACGAAGAAAGCATATGATTTTCATCCTCTTGAAGTCATCTTCTGAATAAAGTCGTCTGCCGCCCTCTGAGAGTTCGCTGGGTATCAAAATCCCACGGGTATCATAGTACTGCACCGTTCTGACTGATACGCCGCAGAGCTTCGCAATTTCTCCAGTCGTATACTTTGACATAGCTTTCACCTCCTTACGCTGCTGATATTACAACATTACGCAGCGTCACAAGCAATATATTACGCAGGGTAATATTTAAAATTTTTCAAAAATTATTTAGGAAAATAGAAAAAGAGGAATAAAGCGCTTTTCTTATAGTGCTTATTTTTTTAATAAATATAAGATATATCGCTTTATTACTTATCTTTATCTGCCATCTTCTTAATATGATTTCCAATAATCTCCGACACA
>JAIDPH010000067.1 GCA_029062885.1 Lachnospiraceae bacterium | reverse complement strand
GGATTGGAGAAAATGAATCAGCTGCTGCAGAGATATGGACAGTATCCGGCGTTGTACTCAAAAAGTTTGGAAGATTGTGTCTGTATTTTTGTATTGAATCAAAATTATGGTCAGGAAACATTAACAAAGTATAATTATATTCTGAATAAAATAAAGAAAAACCTGATAAGAGACGAAGAGGCAGAACAAGAGGATTTTACCACAGAGTTATTCGATGCAAAGCTTTCAGATATAAAGAGTGAAGATGATTTAGAGAGATTTATTTCAGAAAACAGTGTAGCATTTGCTGCTGCATACAATAAGTTTTATGCATATGTGAAAATGCATATTATGGCGAATTATCAGGATTTTGGCGGCAGCGTATTTGAGTTAGCGGAGAGACAAGGCTGGTCTTCATCTCTTAGACAATGTGTTTCAGCAATCAGACAAAATAAATGGTATCCAACTAGAAATAAAATCATTTCGTTAGGACTACATTTAAGCATGGACCATGATCAGATTGATGAAATGCTTGGTTTAGCACATATGGAACCATTATGCGCAAAGAACATTTTTGAAAGTGTAATTATGTTCATCCTTGATGATGCAAGTCTTAACAATATGCTTGATGCTGAGTCGGAAGAATATGATCCAGATGAACTTTGCAGATATGCAAGAGAGGTTCTTAAAGATTTTAATCTGCCAGAGGTAGAGAAGTTTATTTCAGAATTGCCGGAGATGGACGATGATGCATGGTAAAAAAGCGAACAATTTAATTATTATAGAGAATGGTCAGCTGACGGTGTATCCGCTGGATGATAAAAATGTGTGGGAGATTGGCAGACCTTCCAAGGAGAATCATCCTGATATCAAATTACATTCAACTACAGTGAGCAGAAAACATGGAAAATTCCAGAATATGGATGGAGTATGGTTTTATCTGGATTATAACGGAAAGAATGGAACTGTATATAATCAGAAGCATATTAGCCCCGGATTCAATGGAAGAGTGAAACCGGTGGTGCTTAATGATGGTGATGTATTTGTGTTTGGCGGCGGAGAAGAGGCTGTTATCAATTGTAAAACAATTTGGGGATTATTCATTACAAAGGATTTTGGAGAAATCTGGAGAATTGCGGACTCAAAAGGGTATTCACAGATTCAGTTTATTACAGCGAATAAGATAACAACTTTAAAACGGCCGGCTAAGGGAACAGTGATTGAAAAGGATAATGGATTGGCTATCTATATGGGGGATTTGACATATTTAATTGGCGACATGGAAATGATAGGATATTAAGTCGAAAGAAGGAAGAGTATGCTGGGCTTAGATAAAGCTGGAGCAGATAAAATTTTACTTCAGTTAGAAGCAAAAGTATTTATAGATTCGCAATATAAGTTTAGTAGGGAAAAAGACGGACTCAGATTATTGGGAAGAGGCGGTTTTTCGTATGTTTATGAAATGTATGATTCACAAGATCCCAGGAAACGTTATGCAGCCAAAATTATAGGACTAGAGCATAAGGCTGTCAATGAAGACATGATTTTAGAGACAACGCAGATTCAGTATTTTTTAAGAGAGCAAGCAGAAAATATTTTGCTAGTAATTGCCTTGTGGATAATGAAATTGCATTTGGATGAAGAGGGAAATGTGAAGGGGATTACTGCTGTAAACGAGAAAGAATATCCGGAAGCGGAGGGTGTTCCTCTGCAGATTGTTCTGATGGAGAGATTAGATAGTATTCTTTCTAAAGATAAGTATGGAAATATAAAATTATTGCGGGATGACTTAAGAACAGAAGAAGGTGTTGTGAAATTTGCAGAGAATGTCGGCAGAGCACTAATTGTCGTTCATAACAACAGCTTTTTGCATCGAGATGTAAAATTAGAGAATGTTTTTTGGGATGAAGACCTGGGGCAGTATAAGCTGGGGGATTTTGGTATAGCAAGATATGTTGGAGATGGTGATGCGGAAACGGTGGTATTTACTGATGGATATGGGGCGCCAGAGATAGAAAGACAGCTTGCAGACTCTTATAATAGGGCGGCGGACATCTATTCTTTCGGAATTACATTGTTTTTGCTGTTAAACGATTTAAAATTTCCTGCTTCAGATGGATATCACGCAAATATTGTACAGTACTCAAAAGATTTTGTGATTCCAGCACCTGCTAATGCATCGGAAGATATGGCGCGCATAGTCAGAAAGATGTGTAGTTATCGTGTTGAGGATCGATACCAATCCATTGAGGAAGTTTTGATGGACATTGGCAAAATTGATGGAAGTGATGCAGAGCAAGGATTTACGGAATATGATGATTTAACCACAGAAACATATCGAGAAGAAGATGATGATGCCGCAGAAACTTATAGTGAATCTTGTGAAGATAAAAAAAGCATTTGGCAGAAAGAAGAAGATGAGCTAAACAGAGAAGAAAGAAAAAAACGAGTTCAGATATATGAAGAGATATATACGGAATCGAGCATATGGAGGATGTGTATAGCTTCAGTCTTATTTATGCTGCTATTTAAAGCACTTTCCCCATCGGCTTCCTATGTGGCTTCATGGCAGTTTTGGATATTACCCATTGCTTTATTTGTGGAATCAATACTTGAAAGAGTGAAAGAATTTTACATAGAGTTCGAAATCCTTGTGATAGGAATAGGTATTTTTTCTGCGTATACCTTAGGTATGGACGTGCCGATGGCAGTTATCATGTTAGTGGCTGCGTTAGGAATTCCTGCAATCACTGCCGGGTGTGCATTGGGAACCGGATTGTGGATAGCACAAATGTGGACAGGGAAGATTGCATGGTTAAGTTTCTTAAGCAAATGGGATTTGGGCTGGATTGTTATTTTAGGAGTAGTAGCTGTTATAGAAAGCTGCGTCTTGCTTAGGAATAATTTCAAAAAGGCAACAAAGCGGGATTTCATTTGGACATGGACGCTGGATAAAATATGGTTTGTAATGATACCTGCCGGATTCATTTTACTGTTATTGAGTCACTTTCATGTCATTGTGATTCCAGACATAGTAAAACAGATACATCTGGTAAGAACCGGGATTGGAGTATTTATAATTCAAATGCTCTATTTACAATATTATGGATTGCTGGAAGATGAAAATTGCGAGGATGATGAAATAGATGAACCTATGGACGAGTGAAGATATTGCAAAAACCTTAATGCAGCTGGATGAAAGGAAGCTTCCGTTTGAGAAGTATTCCTTTGTTCATGAGAATGGACAGCTGAAATTGCTGGGTCGCGGCGGCTCGGCAGAAGTATATGAAGCAGAGACTCGTTCCTCTCACAAATCAAATTATGCAATTAAAGTAATTGGTTTTCGAAAACAGAATGCGGATTCCGAACTTTTTAATGAAACAGTCCAAGCACAGAAAGATATTACAGGTTTTCCGGATAATATAGTTAAAATATATGATTATACGGAATTGTGGATTTCTTTTGATGAGAAGGATGATGTAATCAAAGCTGCAAAAGAAAAGCCCGAGGAATTATCAAGAACGAGTATAAAACTTCAGTTTGTTGTAATGGAGAAGATATCTCCGGTCATTGAGAGAACTAAGGATGGAAATATTAAGATAACACCTGAGCAGCTTTCTTTGGGTGATGAGCAAGAGGTGTTGAAGCTGGCATATGATGTTGGACTTGCGCTCCAAAGAGCACACAATAATAACATTTTGCACAGAGATGTGAAATTAGAGAATGTATTCTATTCAAAACCACAGAAGCAATATAAGCTTGGAGACTTTGGAATAGCAAAAAAGACGGATGACGGATTTGCAAGTACAATTGTATTTACTAAGGGATATGTGGCACCGGAGGTAAGGACTTCAGAAGACAGATATGACAATACTGCGGATATTTATTCTTTTGGAATGATGTTGTATGTTTTGATGAATAATCTGAAATTTCCTGATTCCAATACATACACTGTCAATTCAAGTGCTCAGTACAGTCCCGGTTATATTGTTCCATATCCTGACGGCGATATTTCGGATGATTTTTATTTGATAATTGCTAAAGCTTGCATGTATGACCCGGATCAAAGATATCAATCTATGGAAGAGATGATTCTTGACATAGAAAAGGTGATGTATAGTGACAGCCTCGGATATAAGAAGGAGCATAAAAAGGTTTCTCTTGTAGTGGGTTCTATTATGCTGGCCCTTGGAGTTGCTGCATGGAAGCTGACAGTGGCCCCGGAGATGATAATCCGTCCTACATTTTGGCAGTACATATTCCTGGCTGGATGCTTAGGAAAAGGAATTCTGAAAGTATTTAAAAAGGGTACTTCTTTTGTAAGTTGGATTGTTTTTGCCAGCGGAATATATCTTATAATATCATCGGAATTTTCTTGGTTAAAACTATTACTACTGTTAGGGATGATTTTTTCATCAGGGACATTTTCGGGCTATGTTTCTGCCGGAGTTTTTATTGCAAGCTTTATGTCGATGATACAGCAGCAAAGCGGGGCAGAATGGGGAATATATAAAGAATATAGCTGGGTGGCAACAACAGTACTCTCATTTGCGGCTGTACTTTTGTATCAATATGCCCTTCTTGCGCTAGAAGATCGAACCACAGCCAAAATAATTTATAGAGGAGGGCTCTATTGGATTTTAATATGTTTGATCTATGGAAGCGTGCTTCTACAGGGAATCCTGATGAATCCGACCGCAGAAAGATTGTATAGAAGTATATGGGGAAGCAGATTCGCAGATGCAATGAATGCAGTTGATTTAAAGATGGTTGGAATATGCGGATTGGGCTTGAGCTTGTTTTGGATTCTAAGAGAAAGGATATTAATCTGGTATCAAAAAAATGGAAGGAATTAAATTTGAGAAAGTCTATTGACACTATCATGACCCTGCACTATGATAAATATGGGATTTCTTTTGTAAAGTTCACCTGAAAAGACATGCTGTTATCAGAGGTATGATGTTCTTATGCGCAAAATACACTTAATGTGAAAAGTATTTCAAAATAATTTTCAAGGGGGTTTTTATGGGAGATTTTGATGATTTGAGCGAAAAAATCATTCAACAGACAGAACTTTTGAATGAACCGGAGGCCGGTATGGAAGGAGAGATACTTGAACTGCTTCTTAATACCAGAGAACAAGGCCAGATGATGGAGCAGTTAATTAAGAATCAGATAGAAGTTAAAGATGAAATGATTAATAAGCTTCACAAAGAACTTGATTACTACAAGCAGGATGCTGCAGACAGATTTGTGGATCAGTTGATGAAAGCAGTAATAAAGGTTCGCAAGGATATGAACAAGCTGATTAGCTCTGATAAATGGGAAGAAATGACGGTTGAAGACCTGAAAAGGGAATACCAATATGTCTTGGAAGATGTCACAGATTTGCTGGAACAGCAGAATGTTGACCCTTATCAATCGGAGCCGGGAGACGATTTTGATGCAGCTATTCATCAGCCTAAACTAGAAGCTACAACCGATGAATCCATGGATAAAAAAATAAAAGAAAGTATCTCTGAAGGATATAAAAAGGGCGATAAGGTTCTGATTCCTGAAAGAGTTATTGTATATCAATTTAAAGCATAAAGCGGAGGAGAGAATATCAATGAGCTACGTATTTGGAATTGATTTAGGGACAACTTATTCATGCATTTCATACATTGATGAGTATGGGAAGCCAATAGTTCTAAAGAACAGTGATGGAGATCATACCACTCCTTCGGTTGTTATGGTAGAGTCAGAAGACAACATTATTGTTGGCACTGAGGCAAAGCGTTCTATTGAGATGGAGCCGGATAGAACAGTGCAGTTTATTAAGAGAAAGATGGGCAAGGAGAATGATACCGTAACATTAAACGGAACAACTTATCATGCTCCTGAAATTTCATCTATGATTCTTAAAAAAATTGTAAACGATGCCAATGAAGAACTTAGACAGACCGGTGTTCTTAAGGATGGTGAGTCGATTAAAGATGTAGTTATCACATGCCCGGCATATTTTGGAATGAATGAAAGACAAGCTACGAAAGCCGCGGGCGAACTTGCCGGCTTAAATGTCTTAAACATTATTAACGAGCCCACGGCAGCTGCAATCAGTTATGGTGTATCCGGCAGTGATAAAAATGAAACTGTTCTTGTATATGACCTTGGCGGCGGTACATTCGATATTACCGTAATGAGCATAGCCGGAAGCGACATTTCTGTAGTCTGCACAGGCGGTGATGATCAGCTGGGCGGTAAAGACTGGGATGAAGCACTTATGGAATATGTAACCGAAAGGTATGAAGAAGAAAATGGTGAAGACCTCTCGGAGGATCCGGAAACAATTGCCGCATTATATGTAGATGTTGAAACATGGAAAAAGGCGCTTACCGCAAGAGAGAAAGTGAATATTTCCGTAAATGGACCTGCCGGTCGTTTCCGTGAGGAATTAACCCGTGAGAAATATGAAGAATTAACAAGCGATTTGTTGAATAGAACAAAGAACTTACTTGATGATGTGTTAGCTACAGCAGAAAAACAGGGTTATCCTATTTCAAAAATTGACAAGGTTCTGCTTGTAGGCGGTTCATCAAGAATGCCTCAGGTTGCAGCCATGATTGAAAGAGATTATCATGTAACGCCGGTATTGGCTGATCCGGATGAAGCGGTAGCAAAAGGTGCTGCTATCTATGCAAGCAATGAGAAAGCATACAATGATTTTGTTGCAACTGAGGCTGCTAAGACAGGTAAATCAGTTGAAGAAATTAAAGAGGAAAATCTTGTTACAGGAGAGATGGACAAGAAATTTGCACTTACTACGGGCGGAGCGGCCGGTGGTGCATTGAAGATTAATATCACCAATGTCCTCTCAAGAACATATGGACTTGAAATTCAAGACAGTGATACAAAGAGAATGAAGATTTTTAATATGCTTATGATTAATGACAAATTGCCGGCTACCAGAACAGAAACTTTCTATACAGCCGGAAATAACCAGAGCATGATTTCACTTAAGATTTATGAAAGCAGGTCTACCGATGGAACAATGGAAATTGAAGACAGAGTGCCATTAACAGAAATTGAAATGAAATTCAGGCAAAGTGTTCCTGCCGGTACACCTGTTATAAATACTATGGCGCTTGATAATTCGGGTATTTTGCATATTATTGCAGAAGAACAGCAGAATCATTCTAAGCTTGATACAACATTCCAGCTCTCTAATCAGATGACAGATGCTGAAATGAATAGTGCAGCACTTAGAATGTCTTCTGCAAATATTGAGTAAGGAGGAACACCTTGGTAGCGTTTGT
The DNA here is from genome assembly GCA_029062885.1 of Lachnospiraceae bacterium. Lineage (GTDB taxonomy): Bacteria > Bacillota > Clostridia > Lachnospirales > Lachnospiraceae > UBA3282. The sequence continues at coordinate 1,433 of JAIDPH010000067.1, read as the reverse complement.
TATATTTTGGTCATCGTTTTTTGCGCTGGTATTTTTTGTGCTGGGAGTTATCTTCAAAGCATTGGCTTCAGCGCTTAACGCACTGTTATCTTCCATAAAAGTACTATCCCTTGCAGCATTAGCAGCAATGATTGTGATAGCGTTGTTTTTGCTGTATGCAATAGTTGAAGGAATTGTACAAGGCGCTTTGCTGTCTGTTATTGGAACCATTGTGATGTTCGTGGTTGTTCTTGGCATTTTTGGAGCAATTTTGGGCGGTTTGGGAGCGGCATTATTAGAATTTATCGTAACAGTGTCTCTGCTTATATTAGATATTGTTTCGGGAGTTTTGGAATGGCTTGCCAATGGATGTGAGAGCGGATATATAAAATTCTTGAGGATAATTATTAATCGTCTGAATAAGTGTTAGCATGAGAGGTTAGGAGAAAATGGCAGATATACAGAGTAAGATCTTGAACAAGTACAAAATCGATATTGCTCAAGAAAATATATTTAAGCTCTATAAGATTGATAGTGCTGATATTTCTTCTCAAGACCTTGAAAGAAAAATTCAAGAGGCACGGAAAAGATGGACTACAAGTATTAATGGGGCTAACGAAAAAAATGCGGAAAGAGACCGTGCACGATTAGAAAAGGCCGATAAGTATGAGGCTATCTTGAAGGACGATAAACTACGCAAAGAAGTATTTCATTTCTATAATAAGCCGGCAGGCGGTTCCGCCGGAGAAGGAACTACATCTGGAGACGGCGCCACTGGATTTGCAAAAGAATATTTTGAATTAGTTGCGACAACCAAAAAAATAAAGAAGGCAGATGTTGATTTTTTCTTTAAGTATTATCAATCAGAAAGAAAGAATAAAAAAGCAATTCTGGAAATGCTCAGCAAAGAACTGAAGATTAGTGGTCTGGGCAAAGAAGGAAAATATGCTGATGAAGATGATGCAACAGAGTCAGAAGGAAAGAAGAAGGACGATACGAGTCCGTTGATTGTCAACTTATTTCAGGAAGCCACTGTTCTAAAAATTCGAAGAGCCATTGAAAAATTTGATGAAGCTGCTCAGAGCAATGAACTTTGTCAAAGATATCCGAAATTGAGAAGCGGTTTGTTTGAATATTTGGAAGTAAAGGACATCGAGGATGCAAAGCAGTTTACTGAATTGATGTCAGCTAAGGGCAAAGAAGTTTATGCCGTTAGACAGGAAAGAGGTGCAGAATATGTACCCTTGGTAGATTTGTTCAATATCCTTCAAAGTATCGGAGATTATCAGGACGTAGTTGACAATATCTCAGAATTGAAGCTGCTATTAAAATATCCTAATTTGACACCATATATGTTTTCCTTTGTAGATATGAAGCCAAGTACCGTCAAAGGAATGGTTAATGTCGCCAAGAAGGATTATTCTTTCAGGGATGAAACTGATTTTATTCTAAAT
>JAIDPH010000066.1 GCA_029062885.1 Lachnospiraceae bacterium | reverse complement strand
TTTTCCAGGAGCAGCCGGAATACGATATTGGCGATTGTCTCGTGGGATCGTAGATTTGTATAAGAGAAAGATATATAATAGTTCAAAAAAAGACAATAAAAGAACTGATATATAGCTGTAAAAATGTAAAGAGGAAGGATAATTAATTCTCTCTCTGCCTTTATTCTGCGGTTTTAAAAGAATATTGGCACTAATAAGTCAGGTTTCCCTTATCTTTTCTGATTAATCGGCTGTATCCCTTCTTTTCTGACATTATGCGTCTGATTCTGATTTTCAGGCGTAACCTTCTGGGTTATACTGTTGAATTTATCATGATTTTTTTGTTCCTGAATCTGCTCTTGAGTTTTTTTGTCCATAGCTTGTCACCTCAAAATCAGTATGTGCATAACCGAATAAATTATTCATTTCTTAACTATCTTGATGTTGCAGTTGTTGTATAAACACATTGACACAGTATATACTATTGTATATACTAAAACCAGAGGAGATGATCACATGCAGGCAACAATCCAAAAATGGGGTAATTCACAGGGAATAAGAATACCTAAAGCATTTCTTGAAGCATTAGGGATGATGGAGAACGATATTGTTGAACTAAGCAGAGTTGATGATAATATTGTGATTAAAAAAGTCGAAAAGAAAACAGAATTGACTTTAGATGATATATTCAAAGATTATGATGGAGAAGGCGTAACAGAAGAATTTGACTGGGGTTCTCCTGTCGGAAAGGAAGTGTGGTGATGTATAATCCGAAGCAAGGCGATATTGTATTTTTGGATTTTAGCCCACAATCAGGACACGAACAGTCAGGAAGAAGACCGGGAGTAATTATAAGTAATGAACAGTTTTTTATTAGGACTAAATTTGCAGTATTCTGTCCCATTACTAATACAAGTAATAAATTCCCGCTGCATATTCCTTTAGATGAACGGACGAAAACAACAGGTGTGATTTTGACAGAGCATATGAAGTGCTTGGATGTAGTAAGCAGGAATATTCAGTTTGTGGAAAAGATGCCAGCAGACTTATTAGAAAAAACACTGGCGTATATAAAAGCTTTTTTCTGATTAAAAGAAAGAAAAGAACAAGGAAACATAAGGAAAGACATCACAGTGGCCATTCAAAACATAACTCAAAAAATCTATCAACCTCTGGTAAACAAACATACCGGAATTGCATATCGATATCACAAATTCCATGACGGCACAACAGGAATACGCAAAGTGGTGTCATGGTTTTATTTGTTATGGCTGAATTTTGCCTATTATGTCCTCTTCTGTCATTTCCTCGGACGCAAGCCGGAAACGGAAGCGTATGAGAGCAAGAGATTAAATATAAAAATGAGCGAATCGGAAGCTTATCTGAAAGCCAATCCTAGGCTTTCCGTTACTGCCTATGTTGATAAGCTAAAGGAATATGACGTCATATCATTTGATGTTTTTGATACCCTGATTTTTCGCCCGTTTTCAGTTCCAACAGATTCATTTTTCCTGGTTGGTGAGTCGTTTGACATTATGGATTTTAAAAATATCCGTACATGGGCGGAATGGGATGCAAGGGAAAAATGTAAGAAACAAAACGGTCATATGGAGATTGACCTTAAGGAGATTTGGAAAAATTTAGAGAAAGAAACGGGTCTTTCTGCCGAAGAAGGGATGGAAATAGAGCAGAAAACCGAGCAAAAGCTCTGCTATGCGAATCCGTTTATGCTGGAGGTTTGGAAGCGTCTTCAGTCTATGAATAAGAAACTAATCATAATATCTGATATGTACCTGCCCGAAGACTGTATTGCAAAGATTTTGGAAAATGCCGGGTTTACAGGGATAGAGAAGATTTATGTATCAAATACATATCATAAAAGCAAAGCCGATGGCAGCTTATACCGTGAAGTAATAAAGGATTATAGCGGCCTTTCAATCGCGCATGTCGGTGACAATCCTCACAGTGATGATAAGATGGCAGAAAATTGTGGTATTTACGCTCTGCCGTATCAAAATATCAATAAAAATGTCCTACTATACCGACCTATGGATATGTCTGCTATCGTAGGCAGCGCATATAGGGCGATTGTAAGCAGCCATCTTTATAATGGTCTGCATTCGTATGGAATGGAATATGAGTATGGCTTTATTTATGGCGGACTTTTTGTAGTTGGATATTGCAATTTTATCCATGAGTATTATAATCATCATGGATTGGACAAACTGTTATTTTTGTCACGAGATGGAGATATTTTAAAGCAGGTTTATGATTTTCTTTATCCTGAGGATTCCACGGAATATGTTTACTGGTCAAGAAAAGTGGCAGTAAAACTGATGGCGAATGAGGATAAGCATGATTTTTTCAGGAGATTTCTATACCACAAGGTAAATCAGAAATATACTATTGCCCGTATCCTGCACTCTATGGAACTGGATAGTCTTACGGAACAGTTGGATATAAAATCAGATGAAGAACTTATGAAACCTGATAAAAAACTTATAAAGTCTGATGAAGAACTTACGGATAAAAACGTGCGTCAGCTTAAGCAGTTTATTGAATCAAAGTGGGGGCAGGTGCTTACGATATATGAGCCGCAAATGACGGCGGCGAGGAAGTATTATAAGCATGTTTTAGACGGCTGCAGCAAGGTGGCGGCAGTAGATATCGGCTGGGCAGGAAGTGGAGCGATGTCACTTTCCCATCTGACAGAAAAAGTATGGAAAATTCCGTGTCAGGTGAACGGAATCATTGCCGGAACCAATACGATACATAATGCAGAACCGGATGCATCGGAAATCTTTTTACAAAATGGAAAACTGACGGCATACTTATATTCCCAAAGCCAAAACAGAGACCTGTTAAAGAAGCATGATCCAAACAAAGATTACAATGTCTTCTGGGAACTGCTGTTGTCCTCTCCGACACCGCAGTTTGCAGGCTTTTATGAAGGAAAGACAGATGAGGTGTCTTCGCAGTATTTAGAAGAATTGGACATTACCCTTGCTTTTGGGCAGATGGATATGAAGGATTTGGAAAAAGAAGATACAGAAAAAGAAAATGTGGAAAAAGAAAGAATCCAAAAGATTCAGGAAGGCATCCTTGCTTTTGCACACGAGTATCACAGGCATTTTAAAGACTTCCCATATATGTTCCGTATCAGCGGGAGGGATGCATATGCCCCGATGCTTGTTGCCGCAAGCCACAGTGAGCGGTACTTGAAAGCGTTAGAAAAGCGTTTTCATTTTGAAAAAAACATTATCTGAACAGTAAATTTATACATCCCCGGAAAGGCAGCATTAAAAAAGTATGATAATCCCAAAAATAATTATAATAATAACAGTATGCATTATAATTTTACTATTGCTATATTTGCTAATGATTATGCCGCGTATATTCAACAAGCCGCAAAGAACTCCCTATATGGGAGTGCTATATGCACACCGCGGACTGCACAATAACGAAACAGAAGCGCCCGAAAACTCTATGAAAGCGTTTAGAATGGCAGTGGATGCCGGATACGGTATAGAATTGGATGTGCAGCTTACTAAGGACGGGATTCCGGTTATTTTCCATGATTTTACACTGGAACGAATGTGCGGCGTATCTGGAAAAATTGACTCTATGACTTATGAGCAACTGCAGCAGCTGTCTTTGCTGGATACGGAAGAAAAAATACCGACCCTTAAAGAATTTCTGGAGATGGTATCAGGAAAAGTTCCGCTTATAGTAGAATTGAAAATTGAATGGACGAATCTGGCGTTGTGCCCTGTCGTGGATAAGATGCTCTCGGAATACGAAGGCGTTTACTGCATCGAATCTTTTAATCCGCTTGCCCTGTTATGGTATCGCAGACATCACAGGGAAGTCATGAGAGGGCAGCTGTCTACGAATTTCAGACTTGATGGCGGTTATAAAAATGTATTGCATTTTTTCCTGACACACCTTCTTTTGAACTTCATTACCAGCCCGGATTTTATTGCCTATAACTGTAAGTTCAAGAATGAACCCGGAAGGAGAATCTGTCGGAAATTATATAGAAATCTGGCGGTTGCGTGGACTGTGAAGAGCCAGGAGCAATTGGAAAGTCTTAAGGATGATTTTGATTTGTTTATTTTTGACAGTTTTATTCCTGAAAATACAAAAAATTCAGTGGAAAATAATTAAAAAAATGGTGCGTGCTGCCAAAAGATATGATATATTTATTAATAGAGTTACTAGCATCTATTTATGATTATATGAAAGAAGGAGAGAACTATGGCAAAATGGGTGTACTTATTTGAAGAGGGTAACGCTGATATGCGTAATCTTCTGGGTGGAAAAGGGGCTAATCTTGCAGAGATGACTAATCTGGGACTGCCGATTCCACAGGGCTTTACTGTTACTACGGAAGCATGTACAGATTATTACAATAACGGTAAACAGATTTCAGATGAAATTAAGAAACAGATTTTTGATGCGCTTGAGATTTTGGAAGGCAAACAGGGCAAGAAGTTCGGAGATACCGAGAATCCGCTTTTGGTATCTGTTCGTTCAGGAGCAAGAGCATCCATGCCGGGAATGATGGACACAATTCTAAATCTTGGACTTACAGACATTGCAGTTGAAGGTTTTGCAAAAAAGACAGGAAATCCAAGATTCGCATATGATTCATACAGAAGATTTATTCAGATGTTTTCCGATGTCGTTATGGAAATCCCGAAATCTTATTTTGAAAGAATTTTGGACGAGATTAAAGAGTCAAAAGGCGTTAAGTACGACACTGATCTTACAGCGGATGATATGAAAGAAATCATCGTAAAGTTCAAGGCAATTTATAAAGAGAACAAGGGCGAAGAATTCCCACAGGAGCCTAAAGTACAGTTGATGGAAGCTGTTAAGGCTGTTTTCCGTTCATGGGATAATGAAAGAGCTATAGTATATAGAAGAATGAATGATATTCCGGGTGACTGGGGTACTGCTGTCAACGTGCAGGCAATGGTATTCGGTAATATGGGCGACACATCAGGAACAGGCGTTGCATTTACCAGAAATCCTTCTACCGGAGCTAAAGGCATCTATGGCGAATATCTGATTAATGCTCAGGGTGAGGACGTTGTTGCCGGTATCCGTACACCGCAGCCGATTACCAGATTAGAGCAGGATTTACCGGAGTGCTTCAAGCAGTTCATGGAAATTGCCAACAAACTTGAAGAACACTACCGTGATATGCAGGATATGGAGTTTACAATTGAAAACGGAAAACTTTTCTTCTTACAGACACGTAACGGAAAAAGAACCGCTCCGGCTGCAATCCAGATTGCCTGCGATCTTGTAGATGAAGGAAAAATTACACCGCAGGAGGCTGTACTCAGAATAGAAGCTAAATCTTTAGACCAGCTTCTGCACCCGGCTTTTGACGCAGACGCTTTAAAAGCAGGACAGGTTATCGGACAGGCGCTTCCGGCATCTCCGGGTGCGGCAGCAGGTAAGGTATATTTCACCGCAGAAGAAGCTAAGGCGGCACATGAAAAAGGAGAAAGAGTTATTCTGGTACGTCTGGAGACTTCACCGGAAGATATTGAGGGTATGCATGCAGCAGAAGGTATTCTGACTGTAAGAGGCGGTATGACGTCACATGCAGCCGTTGTAGCTCGTGGTATGGGTACAGCTTGTGTATCAGGCTGCGGCGACATAGCTATAAATGAACTGGATAAGGTATTCCAGTTGGGCGGAGAAGTATTCCATGAAGGAGATTACATTTCCTTAGACGGTTCAACCGGTAAGATTTATAAAGGCGATATTAAGACAGTAGAAGCTACCGTAAGCGGTAATTTCGGACGTATTATGGCTTGGGCTGATGAGTACCGCACACTGCAGGTTCGTACGAATGCAGATACTCCCGCAGATGCGGCTAACGCTGTAAAATATGGTGCGGAAGGCATCGGACTGTGCCGTACGGAGCATATGTTCTTTGAACCTGACAGAATCCCTAAGATTCGTCAGATGATTCTGGCAAGAACCGTTGAGCAGAGAGAAAAAGCTTTGAATGCGCTTATTCCTTTCCAGAAAGGAGACTTCAAGGCATTGTATGAAGTTATGGAAGGCAGACCGGTTACAATCCGCTTCTTGGATCCGCCGCTTCATGAATTCGTACCGACCGATAAAGACGATATTGACGACTTGGCAGTAGAGATGATGATGACAGCAGAAGAGGTACAGGAAATCTGTGATTCCCTTCATGAGTTTAACCCGATGATGGGACACCGCGGTTGCCGTCTTGCAGTTACTTATCCTGAAATTGCCAAGATGCAGACAAGAGCTGTTATGGAAGCTGCGATAGAAGTGAAGGCAGAAAAAGGATTTGATATTGTTCCGGAAATCATGATTCCGCTCGTAGGCGAGAAGAAAGAGTTGAAGTTCGTAAAAGACGTTGTAGTAGAAGTAGCTGAGCAGGTTAAGAAAGAGAAAAACTCGGATATCAAATACCATGTTGGTACTATGATTGAAATTCCGAGAGCAGCGCTGCTTGCAAATGAAATTGCAGAAGAAGCAGAGTTCTTCTCATTCGGAACCAACGATTTGACACAAATGACATTCGGATTCTCACGTGACGATGCAGGTAAATTCTTGGGCGATTATTATAAGAATAAAATTTATGAGTCTGATCCGTTTGCAAGACTTGACCAGAACGGCGTAGGTCAGTTAGTTCAGATGGCAGCAGAAAAAGGACGTTCAGTCAGACCGGATATCAAACTGGGTATCTGCGGCGAGCACGGCGGCGACCCGTCTTCCGTTGAGTTCTGCCACAAAGTAGGCCTTACCTATGTATCCTGCTCACCATTCAGGGTACCTATTGCAAGACTGGCGGCAGCGCAGGCGGCTATAAATAATTGATGCCATAGGAATTTTGAACGATTTGGCGAAAGTGTAGAGAAATGGCTTGAAATCAA
>JAIDPH010000065.1 GCA_029062885.1 Lachnospiraceae bacterium | reverse complement strand
GCGAATTATATCGGCCGCCTTTTTAAACTGCTCTGCACTGGCAAGAGAGCTTCCGCCAAATTTAACTACTTTTTTCATTCTAATACCCACAATCCTTTCTTAGCCTGCGAATTTGTGTGCTCAAAGCATCATTGATGCCTGCACAAATATTGCATAATACATGCAAGCATGTATGAAAAATTTATTTTTCACATTTTCATAAACAGGCGGTCAATCAGCGTATGCCCTTTTGCGACATAATTCTTGCTCGCTCTGCTTTCTTTTTCATTATAATTCCATGTTTCATCAAGCTCACTTGTACTGTCATAAAGCATATAAGGTACACTGTCTGACGTATGTGTCCTGACTCTGATTGGCGTCGGATGATCCGGCAGTACCATAAGGCGGTAATCCACCCCTTTTTCATCTAAAGTTTCCGTAAGAGGTTTGACAACCCTTGAGTCAAGATACTCGATTGCCTGCACTTTTCGCTCCACACTTCCCTGATGTCCCATCTCGTCAGGTGCTTCCAGATGTATATATGCAAAATCATAGCCCTCATTTAACAATGCATCTAATGCCGCCTGTGTTTTTCCTTCATAATTGGTATGTAAGCCCCCGTTTGCACCTTCCACTTCAGCAACACCCATACCTGCACCTACTGCAATTCCTTTGAGCAAATCGACTGCGGATATCATCATACCCTTTTTGCCTGTTTTTTCTTCAAAAGAAGAAAGCCTCGGTTTCGTTCCTGCTCCCCAGAACCAGCAGCAGTTAGCGGGATTTTTTCCCTGCTTCTTACGCTCTATATTAATCGGGTGATTGACCAGAATATCATAGCTTCTTTTCATCATATTGCGCAGTGCTTCATCCTCCGGAAGATGCGGTCCGATTACCTGCGTCAACACATCATGCGGCGGAGTCAGTTCCACTACCTCTCCGTTATCCCAAATCAGGCAGTGTCTATAGCTTGTTCCCGTATAAAATTTATATATTTCCGATTCCAGTTCTTTCCTTACAGCCTTAAGCAAAACATCGCATTCTTCCGTGCTGATTTCACCGGAGCTGTGATCTATTATAGTCTTTTCCTCAAACGGCACGTCGTCCTCCGATATCGTCACAATATTGCAACGAAGCGCGATGTCCGTATCTTTCATCGGAACACCGATACTTAACGCCTCTAACGGAGAACGTCCTGAATAATACTTCTCCGGGTCATATCCAAGCACAGACAGATTCGCCGTATCCGAACCCGGTTTCATTCCTTCCGGAATCGTATGCACCATTCCAAGCTCCGATTTTTTGCTAAGAGAGTCAAAAGTCGGTGTTGTTGCATATTCCAACGGTGTCTTACCACCCAGACTTTCTATCGGTTCATCCGCCATACCGTCTCCTAAAACTATTATATACTTCATTTTTCTATGCGTGCCTCCTTGTTGTCACCACTATATCCGCAAATTCCTTTAGTCCGCCATACGGATTCTGTTGATTGCGCCGCCGATAGCAGCAAGTTTCTCATCAAATTCCTTCTCTGCCATATTATCGGTGACAAAAGCATATTCACCGTCAACCCCTGCATTAAGCTCAGCAGCAGAAGGAAATGCAGCAATTGCCTCGTCTTTTTTAAGTGCGCTTACGCGGACAAAAAATCTATGCTTTACGTCTGCTATATCAGTCAGCGTTATATCCTCGTCATCCCAGAAGCACATAATGGTCTTGCCCGGATGTCTTGCACAGTCTACTACATCGGAAACGACTGCGCTTGCCGTAGGCAGTTTGCCGGCGCCTCTTCCGTAATACATGGAATCTCCCAGCATATTTCCGTGTACATATACGGCATTAAATACGTCGCTTACGCTATATAACGGATGCTCCTTTGAAATCATGAAAGGCGCGACCATTGCAAGAAATCCCTCATCCGTATCCTTGCTCATGGCAAGCAGCTTGATGGAACGGTTCATCTTTCCTGCATATGCGAAATCTTCCTTCGTGATTTTTGTAATACCCTCTGTATAAATAGTTTTGTAGTCTACATTTTTTCCCTTCATAAGAGAAGAAAGGATTGCTATCTTCCTGCATGCATCGTATCCTTCTACGTCTGCTTCAGGATTTTTCTCTGCATAACCCTTTTCCTGCGCCTCTTTTAACACTTCATCGAAGCCTGCGCCTTCCTTGTCCATTTTTGTAAGAATATAGTTTGTTGTACCGTTCAAAATACCTGTAATGGAATCGATTTTCTCTGCCGTAAGGGAATAATTCAGCGGACGGATGATTGGTATGCCGCCTCCTACGCTTGCTTCAAATAAATAGTTACAATGATTCTCCCTTGCGATTCTTAGCAGCTCCGGTCCATGATTCGCAACCAGTTCCTTATTTGAGGTACAAACGCTTTTACCGGCAAGCAGGGCATTTTTGGAAAAAGTATACGCCGGTTCGTTTCCGCCCATAGTCTCACAGATAACGGAAATTTCCGGGTCATTTAATATAATGTTAAAATCATGAACCACTTTTTCCTCATAAGGGTCTCCGGGGAAATCTCTTAAATCCAAAATATATTTTACATTTAAGTGTGTTCCCGCTTTCTTATCAATATCCGCTTTATTAGTCTCTATTACTTCTACGACGCCGCTTCCGACCGTACCATATCCTAAAACTGCCACCTGAACCATTTTTCCGCTATTCCTCTCTTTCTCTGTCTATTAGGTAATTACGAAACTCTTTTGCAATCACCAGAACTTATAATTCAACTGTTGCGCCTGACGAAATACAATGTAGCGTGTCGCCAGCCTCAATATATATATCCTGACATGTCGGGTTAAATACACGCGTTCCATCCATGCTGAATACCAGCCGTCTGTAATTTTCCACATAATCGCAAACCTCTATGTTCGTTGCATACCAGATTTCTCTTCTGCCGCCGATGTATGAGGCAAAACGCTCAATCACTTCCCAGTTATCATTCTGCTCGAACTCATAGCTGTGTCCCCACACATAGAATAACTGCGGGCTGCCAAATCTTTCTCCTTTATCTTCTACAAAATCTTCGGCAAGCTCCCTAAGACGCGGATTATTATGATGGCAGGTAGCCGGCAGTCTTAGCCAGTCCTGCGGAATATCAAAGTTTTCCGTGCTGACTACTGTTCTTGCATAGGCAATTCCGGCCATTCGCAATACTTCGATTACATGCTCGTTATAAGTTCCATATGGGTATGCCGCTCCGCGCACCAAAGTTCCGAATTGTTTCTCCAGATTATCTCTGTCCCTTACGATTTCTTCAAGGCATAAGGATCTGGGAATCCTCTCAAGAAAAGGATGCGTCAAACCATGCAGCGCTATCTCCATGCCGCTGTCGGCATAAAGCTTCGTTGCCTCTTCCATAGACATTCTCCTATGGATAGTTCCGGGTTTATATACCGTATCGGTATCCCGATATTGTCCGCTGTTTAAGTTAAATGTACCTTTAAGTCCATTATTCTTCATAATATCTATCAGGCGGATATCCTGCTCTACTCCATCATCATAACTGAGGGTAAGGGCTTTTCTCCGTCCCTCGGGAAATCTCATTTTTATTTCAAACATAACCTTTATTCTCCCTCTTTCTATTAATTAAATCAGCGGATATTTATCAGTCAGCGACTTAACTATTGCCTGAGCCTTAGGAACGCCGGCTTCACCCTCTTTTATCACGATGGAAACTGCTTCCGCAACCTTATCCATATCCTCGGTATTTAAACCTCTGGAAGTTACCGCCGGGGTTCCGAGACGGATACCGCTTGTTACGAACGGAGACTTAGGGTCGTTTGGAATCGTATTCTTATTAGCCGTAATATGTGCCTCGTCTAAAAGCTTCTCTACAGCTTTTCCTGTCAAATCATAATTAGTCAAATCTACCAGCATCAAATGATTGTCTGTTCCACCTGAAACAATCTTGACATCTCTTGCAAGCAGACCCTTGCAAAGCGCCTGTGCATTATCGATAATGCCCTGCTGATATTCCTTAAATGCCGGAGACAACGCTTCTTTAAAGCAGACCGCCTTCGCTGCAATGACGTGCATCAGCGGACCGCCCTGAATACCGGGGAAAATTGCCTTGTTAAAGTTATATTTATCCGCGATTTCCTGACTGGACATTATCATACCGCCGCGTGGTCCGCGCAGAGTCTTATGAGTCGTAGTCGTAGTTACATGCGCATAAGGAATCGGACTGGGATGTAAACCTGCAGCCACAAGCCCCGCAATATGCGCAATATCTACCATCAAAACAGCTCCGACTTCATCTGCAATCTCTCTGAACTTCTTGAAATCCAGTGTTCTTGCATATGCGGAAGCCCCTGCTACTATCATCTTGGGTTTGCATTCCAGCGCAATCTCACGAACTTTATCATAGTCTAAGAATCCGTCGTCATTAACTCCATAAGGTACACAGTTGAAATATTTTCCGGACATATTTACCGGTGAACCATGTGAAAGATGTCCGCCATGGTCCAGATTCATTCCCATAAATGTATCGCCCGGCTCCATTACGGCAAAGAATACCGCCATATTAGCCTGTGCGCCCGAATGTGGCTGAACGTTTACATACTCGCAGCCGAACAATTCTTTTGCCCGCTCTCTTGCCAGATTTTCCACAATATCAACGCATTCGCAGCCGCCATAATATCTTTTGCCCGGATATCCTTCTGCATATTTATTGGTAAGCGGACTTCCCATAGCCGCCATAACTGCTTTACTTACCCAGTTCTCAGATGCAATCAGTTCAATATGTGAATTCTGACGTTCCTGCTCATCCACTATTGCCTGTGCAATTTCCGGGTCTGCCATTTTTATTTCATCTAATGAATACATTCTTTCTCCTGCCTTTCTTATTTTAACATTCTTAATTATTATAAAAATCCAGAGTAAGTATATCACAAGGTATGATTAGGGTGCAATATTTTCTTTCCACTTTCCGAAAATCATGATATAATGAGCGAAAAGGAAAAACAAGCGACGCGAAGCGGCATCACTTCTACAGAAAAATAAAAGGATAAGATTATGTACTATATTATAGTAAATCCCTCCTCTAAGTCCGGCAGGGGAATACGCATCTGGCAAAAACTGAAACCTGTTTTTCAGGAAAGAAAAATACCGTACAAGCTTATGCTGTCCACACATATTGGGCATGTTGCGGAATTTACAAGGGAAATTACAGAAACTGACGACAATGTCTATTTAATCATTCTGGGCGGCGACGGTACTATAAATGAGGCTCTGCAGGGCATCAGAGACTTTTCCAAAGTCAGTATCGGATATATTCCTACGGGTTCAAGTAATGATTTGGCAAGGGACATGAAGCTTGGTAAAGACCCTATGAAAATTCTTGATACCATTCTGAGCGGCAAAGTCTCACGCATGGTTGACATCGGTACTCTTACTTATGGCAGCCGCGGCGAGGCAACATCCAAACTCCTTAATAAAGACGTTCCAAATGATATTCATGATAAAAGATATTTTGTCGTAAGCAGTGGAATCGGTTTTGACGCCGCCGTATGCGAAGAGGCGCTTTCTTCCAATATAAAAGATTTGCTTAATAAATTGAAGCTTGGAAAGCTCACATATCTCGGTATTGCTCTTAAACAATTAATAGCAGCAAAGCCTGTAGCCTGTGATTTGTATCTTGACGATAAAGAACCTGTTCATGTGAAGCGTTTTCTGTTCATCGCTTCTATGATACATAAGTATGAGGGTGGCGGATTCAAATTCTGTCCGAATGCAGACTCATCTGACGGTCAGCTTGATTTGTGCTTTGTCGGCAATATTCCCAGGCCGCTCATACTCATTGCACTACCTACAGCCTTCTTCGGAAAACACTATATTTTTCCGCATATTTTTAATTACAGCGCCCAAAAGGTGGAGATAAAAACTTCCGCTCCTCTCTGGGTTCATACTGATGGAGAGGTATATTTTAAATCCGATCACATATATTTATCATGTGAGAAACAAAAACTGAAATTTCTCGCTTGACATTTCCATATATTCTGCTAAGATATGTTTCATGGGTGAAGCTTAAAGATTAATTTTCTCTTTAAGAAGGAGTCGAAACACAGCTATGAAAGTTCTGGCTAAATATAAACATGCAGTTCCATCAATAATCTATGGGATCATATATATGGTATGGTTTGGATACTTAGAGCGTACTGTGAAACATTATAAAATAATTCATGTTGCTCTGGATGACTATATTCCATTTTGTGAAGTATTCATAATTCCTTATTTATTATGGTTTATGTATGTTGCCGCCGTTATCCTGTATTTCTTTTTTAAGGATAAGGATGATTATTTTAAATGCTGCGCTTTCTTATTTACCGGAATGACCGTTTTCCTGATTATTTCAACTTTATGGCCTAACGGACAGCGACTAAGACCTTTTATATTACCAAGGGATAATGTTTTTACCCACTTAGTTGCGATGATATATTCAACGGATACACCGACAAACCTTTGGCCCAGCATCCACGTATATAATTCGCTTGGTTGTCACTTTGCAATTATTAAGAGTAAGCATTTTAAGCAGCACAAAGGCATACGCTTAGCTTCATTTGTTCTTTGTACATCGATTATTATGTCAACCATGTTTATCAAGCAGCATTCCGTATTTGATGTCACAACCGCATTCATTATGGCTGCCGTTATGTATGGACTCGTATATCATTCAGATATACTGCTTAATCTTAGGCATAATCTTCAAAATAAAAATAAAAGAAAACCGGGCCCAGAGATTCTCTGAGCCCTATTTATTTCAATTTTAGTTAATAATGATAAGAGATGGTCGTTTAGTTAAACTTAAAGAAGCGTCTGCATATCTTATAGCCTTCCACCGATATCTTTCTGCCGCCTTTGCCCGGAAGATTCATGGAATTTCCCAGAATACCATATCTAAGTCTTGAATATATTAAGAAATCCTTTTGTTTAATATAATCCCACAATTCCTTCTTTTTCTCTAAATTCTC
>JAIDPH010000064.1 GCA_029062885.1 Lachnospiraceae bacterium | reverse complement strand
GTGTTCAAGGATGGCGTTCTGATAAAAGAACAGTCGTTATGGGAGATTCGGAACCGGTTACATGCGGAAGCGTTTTAGGCATATGTAAAAGACGGGCAGCGTCTTATTGAAGTTGATTAGTGACGAGGAGGAGAGGGATATGAGAGAATTTCGTGCAATAGAAGTAAAAGACAAATGTGTGGCTTGGATCAGGGATTTTTTTGAAAAGAACGGAAAAGGATGTAACTGCATCATCGGCATTTCAGGTGGGAAGGACAGTTCCGTCGTGGCAGCGCTGTGTGTGGAAGCACTCGGCAAAGACAGGGTTATCGGCGTTCTTATGCCGAACGGGGAACAGAGCGATATCGATGTGGCACAAAGGCTGGTAGAATTTCTGGGAATTACCGGCATTACCGTCAATATCGGACCGGTCGTTCAGGCTGTTACACAGTGTGTACAGCCGACTTTGCCGGAGGGGGTGAGCAGCCAGGCAGCTGTCAATCTTCCTGCCCGTATCCGTATGGCTGTGCTGTATGCAATTTCACAATCTAAGAATGGACGGGTGGCAAATACCTGCAATCTTTCGGAAGACTGGGTCGGATATTCAACGCGTTACGGAGACAGCGTGGGTGATTTCAGCCCACTGTCGGAGTTGACGGTCGCAGAGGTGAAGCAGGTCGGTAAAGCAGCCGGTCTGCCGGAAGAATTTATCGACAAAGTGCCTTCAGACGGTCTTTGCGGAAAAAGCGACGAAGATAATCTCGGCTTCTCCTATGAAGTATTGGATAGATATATCCGCACCGGAAAAATAGAGGATGCTGTTGTTAAGGAGAAGATTGACAGACTGCATGAAAAGAATCTGTTCAAGCTGCAGCTGATGCCGAAATTTACAGAGGAGAGAAAAGGATGATAACATTATTGCCGGAGAAAAAAGGAACCTTTTTGAGAGCGTCACTGTGCGATGTCTGCAATTTTTCCTGTGAATATTGCGCAAAAGATATGGGGATGGAGAATCATACTCCAAAGTGCATTGATGTAGGTCTTTTGAGCGCAGAGGAGTATGGCAGGAATTTGGAAAGAATTGCATCCCGTGGGTTTGAAATCATTTCCTTTACGGGAGGAGAACCTTTGCTTTGCAAAGACTTCGCCCTCATCGCGCAGACAGCAAGGCGACTGTTCAAGGTTGTGGAGATTACGACAAACGGTTCAAAACTGCCGGAGCATATGGAAACGATTAGGAAGTATGTAGATGTATTGAAAATATCAGTCGATGCGGTGGATGACGATCTGCGAGTAAAAATCACCCGTCGGCCTGAGGCAAGAGATACCCTGCATATTGTAGAAGCGTGCTGTAAGGCAGGAATTGCGCAGATTGGTCTGAATTTTGTCTACATGAAACAGAATGCGGATGAACTGCCTAAGCTGATTGCATTTGTAAAAAGACTGAATAAGGAGTATAATGTCAATATATATATTAGTGTTTTGGATTTGTACTATTCTAAAGAAAACGAAACTTTCTGGCGTGAGCAGTTTGTCAATTTGAAGGAACTGAGGCAGTCATTAGCGGAAAGAGGTATTGCAGTCCATAGGCGGTTGAGAGTCGGATGCGATTCTTATTATTGTATCTGGGATGATGTCAGAGTCAATATGAAGGATAGTATGTCCTGTACACACAGGAGTGAAATATGCCGTGACTGTACAGGATATTGTCAGGAAGGCATCTATAGCCTGAAACATTCTGCGAGCGGTTGGCTCAGCGTCTGTCCTTCGAACGATGCAAAGCTCGGCGCTCTGCTTCGTGATGACGATGTAGAAAGCACGATTGACCACTTTGTAGAGATTTTGAACCATATTACAAGAGTTCCGTATACCGGACAGGTTTTTATGGAAAAAAACGGCATGTGCAACGTGCCTCATATGAAAAAGCCCAGAGTTAAAGAATGCCTTGCACTTCGCAATGAGGTTAAAAAGCGGGCGCGGCAATACTGCGAAGAACATGGATTTACGGAATTTGATACGCCTGTGCTCACGAAGTATGCCGGAGAGCCGTATAATCCGACATTTCCGGTTTCGTTAGAAGAAGAAACGGTACGTCTTGCCGATTCACCACAGGTGTACAAAATGCTTCTGATGCTTTCCGGCTATGACAGATACTATCAGTTTGCGCACTGTTTCAGGCCGATTGCGCATGAAGAAGCCCCGGAGACGCATTTGCGGGAGTTTATGCAGCTCGATATTGAGATGAAGGTGGATTCTTTGGATGAACTGATGGATAGTGCCAGAAAACTGCTTCAACATGTGTGTAAAGATGCGGCTGTGGAGATGGTTGCTTACCTGCCGCTTACCACTGGAAAAAAGGGTGTTCATGGCAAAATCATGCCGGAACATCACATTTTTGCGAAGCCAGTGGACCTGCGCATCGACAGGGAGCGTACCATACCGGAACCAGAGGAGCTGCTTACGGTAAAGACGGAATCTTTTGATATCCTTTTGAATGGTATTGAAGTGGGCGGTGGCGATATGCGTATCATGGATGTGTCCATACAGGAGTCCATGATGGAACTTTTTGGAGTGGACAAAGAAGCATACAGAGACTATCTGCAGGAACTTAGACGTTATTGTGGCAGACCTTTCGGAGGTTTTGCAATCGGCTTGGAACGGCTTGCCATGGCTGTGACAGACGTGTCAGATATCAGGGAAACAACGGCGTTCGATACATGGCAGTGATATAGAAAGTGATTGTATTTTAACTGAAAGCAGAGCGCGTAACGATTTAAATGGAGGAAACATGAGCATGAGCGGGAAAGACGGAGCTGCGGGCGAGGGCGAGAAAGAATTTCTTAGCAATTATCATCCGGAGAAATATGCGTGTATTTCGATTACGGTCGATGCGATTGTCTTTGGCGTGATGAAGGATACGACGGACAATTATAGGAAGCTGGACAAGCAGTCACTGAAAATTTTGCTGGTAAAGCGGGAAAACTATCCTTATAAAGACTGTTACAGCCTGCCCGGCGGTTTTGTCGGGGAAAAGGAAACTTTCGAAGATACATTGCAGCGTGTGCTGACCAGCAAAACAGGTCTTACCGATATTTACAGCGAGCAGCTCTATACTTTCGGCAGTGTGGAGCGTGACCCTCGGATGAGGATTGTCAGCTGTGCCTATATTTCACTTGTAGATATCAATCAGGCGAAAATCGAGGGGGCCGAGTGGTTTGACATAGAAGATATCCGGGAGATGGAGCTTGCATTTGACCATAGAATGATTATTGAGGAAGCTATCAAACGTCTTCGGGGAAAAATAAATTATACGGATATCGTATTTCATATGATGCCGCAGGAATTTACAATCAGCGAGTTGCAGGAAGTGTATGAGATTATTCTAGGGAAAAAGCTTCTTCAGGCGGCATTTCGGCGGACGATTTCCGAGAAGCTTGAGGATACTGGAAAGATGACATCGAATGCGGGGCACAGACCTTCCAGAATTTTCCGGTATAAAAAAGTACCGCTAGTTACCGCCGGCATGGGGGAATGAAGATACTGCCACAATTCTGCAAATTCTGAAAGACCATGATGTTAAAGTTACGTTCTTCATGACCGGGGGATGGGTAGAAGCTTATCCGGACGATGTGAAAGCGATTCTGGCAGATGGTCATGATTTGGGCAACCACAGTGAGAATCATAAGAATATGTCGCAGTTATCTAATGGTGATTGTGAAGAAGAATTGATGCTGGTACATAATAAAGTGTTGGAACTGACAGGATATGAGATGTTCCTGTTTCGTCCGCCATACGGAGATTATGACAACGATGTCATAAATGTAGCGAAGAAGTGCGGATACTATCCTATACAGTGGGATGTTGATTCTCTGGATTGGAAGGATTATGGTGTGGAATCGATCATTGAGACGGTAACAAAGCATAAGCACCTAGGAAATGGCAGTATTATCCTTTGTCATAACGGTGCCAAATTCACGGCTCAGGCACTTGATACGCTGATTACAACCCTAAAAGAGCAGGGATATGAGTTTGTACCGATTTCACAGATGATTTATAAGGACAATTACCATTTGAATCATGAGGGCAGACAGATAAAGAATTAATGGTCCGTATCACAATATATAAAGTTCATGCCAAAATCTGCCGATAATATATTAAAGTATGCAATCATGAAAGCGGTAAACGGAATTACCGCGGGCAGCAGAGAATTTCATCAAGGAGGATGATAATATGGGCATGAGAGTTGGTACAAACATCAGTAACGTAATAAAAACAACAAGAACCCTAAAAAAGTCGGATGGTACTACTACGGGAACAATCACAATTACCAAACCTAATAATTATAAGCGAAAGAAAAAACGGCTTAACTATAACTATAAGAAAGTTTCGAATCAGATTCTGCAGTCAAAGACATCTAACAGTGCACAGCAGA
>JAIDPH010000063.1 GCA_029062885.1 Lachnospiraceae bacterium | reverse complement strand
GAAGTGGTCATAACGAGGCGGTCTTGAAAACCGTTTGTCCGCAAGGGCGCGTGGGTTCGAATCCCACCCTCTCCGTTGGAGATACTTTCTTCATTGAATGTGGCTGTTTTGAGGACACTTCTATGGAGATTTATTTTAATAATGACAGCGATGTCAGCTTTATTTGGAGAAGTACCCAAGTTGGCTGAAGGGACACCCCTGGAAAGGGTGCAGGTCGTTAATAGCGGCGCGAGGGTTCAAATCCCTCCTTCTCCGTCAAAAGAATGTAGAAAGAAGTTGATTGTTTTAGGCAATCGACTTCTTTTGACATTTGTAGTAAAATGCAGGCGAGGATAATCATTTAGGAGCAATTATAATGAATGAATTTTTTGAATGGCTAAAAGAGAACAAAATCAGTATTAACGGTAAATATAAAGGAAAACGGTGGGGCTCAGTCAACAAATCGGAAGACGGTGATTGGCATATGCGTATATGCGTTCAATATGATGAATATTTGGAACCTGTTTTATCTAATGAATCTGTTGAAATGCAGGAACTGGTCAAAATGCGCACAGGTCATGAGGGATGTGGGAGATGTATAGAAGGTAAATGTGCTTTTACCGGTTTTGATTTAGTAAATCCGACACAAGAGCAAATTGAGTTAGTAAAAAAATTAATAAAATTTAGGATTAATGCTATTAAAGACGGACGAATCCCGAAATGCAGTTATATAAAATTATCGAAACGCGGTGAAACAATCGAACCATGTGCTGTATGTAAGGTATGTGATCCCAAATGCAAAGCTATGAAAAAATATTAATATTGCAGATAAAGGAAGTGTAAAGTGAAAGAACTTGGCGGTATTGAAACCGGAGGTTGCGCCATGAAAGTAAAAATCAGATTTTTTGTAATTATAGGATTCTTATTGTACCTTACGGGTTGTCAGAGTAAAGAACAGATTGAGGAAGTATCAAATGAAGCAATAGCAGAGTCAGAAGAACAGCAGGAGCCGGAACTGTCAGATGAGATGTTTCCGG
This sequence comes from Lachnospiraceae bacterium, assembly GCA_029062885.1. Taxonomy (GTDB): domain Bacteria; phylum Bacillota; class Clostridia; order Lachnospirales; family Lachnospiraceae; genus UBA3282. The sequence goes on along the minus strand of JAIDPH010000063.1, from coordinate 1,624 downwards.
AATCGGTAGAGCCTGTTACAGAAGAAGAACCATATTTTACAGTATCTTATGAAGAATTATCTATTGACATTCCGCTATCTGACTGTACCTGTGAGTATGCTGATACGGATTTTCAGATTTATTCAAAGTTTATGTATTATGATAAAGAGAAGTATCCGCATTCCGGTACGGTTGTGTATATGCAGACACCGACAGATTCCATGCAGATTTTTTCACCACAGGATTATTGCATTGATAAAGAAAATGGCGTTATTTACTTCCTTTTTGGGGATGAAAATGATTCTTTTAGCAGCGTGTATAAATATTTTGCCGAAGAAATTTCCGGTGAAATATCTATTTCCGGAGCTAAAGTCATATCAACTTACCTGGTGGAAGAATAGATTGCGGACGCTTTTGAACTTGAATTGAATGAAGGCTCGGGCAACTTTTTGGATTTTCGTTTAAGGATTACTTCTATAGAATATGAGCAGGGAGATGCGATTTTAGGAGGAGAGGCCTCCGGGATTTATTCTGTTACGGGAGAAAAATATTATATTGATTGGGAATTAAATGATACGGACAATAACGAAAATGCTGTGCCCCATGTTCTGAAGGTATATGATGAAGAAAAAGATGCGGAAGTTTTTAGGGCATGTCAGGAAGCATATGATTTAATTGAACAGGGAGATTGGTCTGTGATTGCTGAGTATTCAGACATGGACTGGCCGGGTGAGTATTGGCGCGATAGATTTAATGAAATAGCTTGCTATCAACGCATGGATGTAAATGGTGACGGATTGCCAGAACTTCTCATTGGTGAAGTGAATAGTTCTATTCAGAGGATTCCGATAGTTTATATTTATACCTATACAGGCGGAATGGCGAAGACTGTGGAATTGGTATATACGGATTTGAACGATTTCACGGAATATCTATTCCTTGGAAATGGGGAGAATCTGATTTATGATTATAGTACTCATGGACAAATGCATTGCGGTGACTATACAAGATATCAATTTGATGAGAATTGGAAGAAGCAGCCATTAGATATGATAGTGATATATGGTTTTTATGACACGGATTACTATGATGAAGAAGAAAATGCCCGGTATAAGGAACATTATCCTGATACTTATGGGAGCCGGGGTGGCGGTTACTATTTTTTCAAGGGCAGTCCTATCATTAATGAAGAATCCGGGAGCAGTGTGGTAAATGACTGGGCATTAAAAGAGATAACGGAAGAGGAGTTCATAGACATTTACTATGAAATGACAGGGTTTGACTTTTTTGAAGAGAATGCGGATTTTTTATCAGTAAGGATTAAAAAATAAAAAAGTTGGTAAAAAAGTTAAAGAAATGCCTTGACGAAGCATAATGGTTATGATAATATATTAAAGCTGTCGCAAGATAATGCGTCAGACAGTACCTTGACAAACAAACAGTAATGCAACCCTGAAAATTCAAGAAAAAGCCGGTTAACCGGCAATGAGAATATTCAGAGAACTATTTTTATCCAGAAGACGGAAAACAAGAGAGCCAAGCTCATCTTGTAACCGGAATCAAAAACTTTTTTTTCGAGAGTTTGATCCTGGCTCAGGATGAACGCTGGCGGCGTGCTTAACACATGCAAGTCGAACGGGGTTAT
>JAIDPH010000062.1 GCA_029062885.1 Lachnospiraceae bacterium | reverse complement strand
GTATCTGATGATTTATTTTATTGTTTATTCATCACAATTATAATGAAAAATAGTGTTCCATGGCATACTCAAAATGTTTTTCAAACCTTTCTGCCGCTTTTCTACTTACCGGAAGAAATGGAAGGAGCATATCAAATGCATGGAACATACCCGGATAAATATCTATTTCTGCTTCCACGCCCGCTTCCTGCAATTTTCTGATATATGTTTTTGTCTCAGCATAGAAAGGCTCCACCGTACCCACAAACGTATACGCCGGAGGAAGCCCGGAATAATCCATTCTTCTTGCAGGCGCAGCATAGGCTGACACTTTTTCACCAGATATTCCCTTAAGGTACTGTTTCCACCCGTAATGGTTCCGTCTGGTATTCCATACCGGTGCATGGTTATCTCTTGAAGTTTCCGTATCCTCATTGTCGAGCATTGGGTATAATGGCATTTGGTATGCAATGTTCACTGTATTTTTATCTTTCGCATACATACATAAAGCTGCTGCCAGACCTCCTCCGGCACTCTCGCCGCCGACCATGATCTGATCCTGCCTAATCCCAAGTTCCTCTGCATGTTTCTTTACATATAAAAGAGCATGGTAACAGTCAATCAAGGCTGCCGGATAAGGTGCCTGCCTTGACAGACGGTATGCAGGGGATACGACAGTTACTCCGTATTTTCTCACAAGCCGGATACTGCGGGACATATACACCATTTCAGCCATTCCCGTTATATAGCCGCCTCCATGAATCCATAAAACCCCAGGCTTCTTTTTCACCTGTTCCGGCATATCCGGTTTTAATACCAACAGCTTTATCCTGTTTCCATTTGAATTTATATATTTTTTCTCTGTAAGTACTTTCATTCTTATACCCCCTGCTACACAACCTGCAAGAGAACAGGAAGATTCTTTCGGACGAATTTCTTCCTTACGGTCACCATATTATTTTGTCTTGTTTTTACACAAACATATAATATCACTCCATCCCCCGGGTTGTAAATAACACCTAAATCTATCGTTTCTCCCACCAAGTCCACTTCACTGCAGGTTTGTAACCGATTGCTTTATAAAAGTCATGCCATCCAAACAAAATCAGTTGTATTTTTCCGCCTTTTATTGGCATATTGGCATCGGCATATGCAATCATTTCTGATGCTAATTCCTCATACCCGGGCTTCAAACTGATAGATTTTTCCACAGTCCGCCAATACACTAAATTGTCTTGTTGTTATCTTTTTCATTCTAATATTCTCCTATCGTATGAACATTAATATTTACGGCTATCGTAAAAAGGATAAAAGTGTCACACAAGTAGGGAGAACAGTTATAATTGATATTGCGCCAAAAAAGACGCCTGCCGTTTAAACATGCGCCTTAAAATCAACCATATACTATTTTTTTATTGTCTAACGAACCTTTTCCTTTTTCTTGATACAAAATCCATTTTTCAAATACAACTTCACTGCATTCTGATTCCATTCAGCTACATGCAAAACAATTTCTTCATAGCCGTGCTCTTTTATATGATTCATCCCCCATAATAACAACTTTTGTCCTATCCCTTGCCTTTGAAACGATTTTGCAACAATTAAATCGTCTAACTCATTTCCATAGCATGAAACAGCGCCTACTATTACTCCATCTTGCAAATAAAGAAAAATATCATTTGCTTTATCTTTAATTTGAGAATACTCAGAATAAAAGTTTATTGGTTCAACCTCTAATTCTTTTCTCATCCTATAAAAACAATCATTATATATCTTCATATACTCATTCCAGTATTGCTCTTGAAAAGGAACACAATTTATATCATTCTGATATTCTAATGCTTTATCGAATGACATCTCATATGTAATAATTTCTTTCATTAACATTTCCTCACAGGGTCTGAAAACCCATGCCATACCCCTATTAGTTAACCGCGCTCTTTTATTCTATTTCTATCATTTTTTTGATTCCGGTTGAGATAATATCAAACCCCATTTTCATATAAAAAGGTTCTTTCCCTTTTGCTGAAACACCTCCGATTGTTGTAAATTTTCCCGTAACAGAATTTGCTTTTGCATAGTCAATTAAATGATTAACAATCATCGTGCCAATGCCTTTTCGTTGAAAATTAGGTAAAATGATTATTTCTTGAAGATACCAATACATCGCACCATCTCCAACCAGTCTCCCCATACCCACAAGTTCACCATTATATATTGCAGAAACATTTAGTAACCCATTTTGCAACGCCTTTCTAGCATGCTCCACCGGTATCTCAACAAATCCCGCCTCGATTCGCAGCCTTACAAAATCCTCAGCTTGTAAAATGTTATCGACAAGCTTAACTTGTCCACAAATATTTTCGTCCATATTCAGCCTCACATTATTCTTCAATTTGATTATACCATTTCACTTTTATATTTACATTATAAAATATATGGTGCAGCAGTAGCTACGCCCTATATTCATTATCAGTTTTAATCTTTTTGCAACCTAATCCTCTATGCCGCATCGTAACACGATTTATTACTGTACTCTCTGCAACGTCCCCATAAAGATTGGTGTACCAGTCTCTATATCAATTATGGCATAAATGAATGGTCTGTTTAAATAAACCTCTCTGTACTCCTCTTCTATAGGCATGGCTTGGTTTCGCATCGTTACCACTGTAGCGGCTGCAGCTTTTGTTTCATACTGCCCCACTTCAATAAATGTTTTATGCAGCACCAGATCAATATACAGATTTCCCTCGCTCGGACTTGCAATACCGGAAAAATCAGCCAGATTGCCGTTAAATGCATCCTTTACCCCAAGTGCATACAATACGTCGTTCATAGTCAGCTCATATTCATATGTAAATTTCGGCATCATGGTATGAACCTTATATGCCCCTGTTCCGGTACCATAAAACTCCCGATAACTCTCTCCCGTCATACTGGCAATATATTCCTCAACCTTCATCCCTTCCTTTGGCAGGATTGCCAAAAAGCCATATTCACCGCCCTCATAATATTTCAGGAAACCTACGGCATTCTCCGTCTCAAAATAATCTTCCTCCGTGCCGTGCATCATCTCTACGTACTGCGCCTGCCCCGCAGCATCGGTAAAATCATCCTCCCAAACCTGTGCGTCCTCATAAGGCTCTGCCCAAGGGGCCTCTACAGCTGTTGCATTTAGCAGGCACAACACTGTATCCGGTTGAAGTGAATCTAACAGACGAGTAATCATACCGTTAGTATTCTTATCTACCCAGCCATTAATCTCATCCACCGCCGCAGCGTCAAAGGGAAGAACCCTTGCTGTCGCATCAAATACCTGATTGGCCTTGTCCAGATATTCTGTCTTTATTTCTTCTGCAAACCCGTCGTTGATCCAGATGGAATTGGCAATATGAAGTTTCACGTCTTCATTGGCTTGATAACGCTGCATCAGGTCGTTTAAATAACTCTCTACCTGTGCCTGACTTGCACCCGGACAGAACATCTGCGTTATCTGATCTTGGGTACTTCCTTCTGCCCCGGCTGCCGCCATATCCATCGCCATCATCACCGACAATGGAGAAATCATACTGTTGACCTCATCTGCCACGGATTCCTTCAACAGCTCGATTGAATAATCGATATATCCTTCCCTTAACTGTGCTTCATCGTATTCTGCCATTTCCACATTTCCTTTATCTGTACTGATTTCAGAATTCTGCTCAACTCCACTGCCCATACCGCTTCCGATATCCTGTACGCTCTCCTCCCTTGACATATCCATTCGATTTACCGCGACCTCCCCGCCACAGCCTGAACAGAGCGTCATGCCAAGCAGTGCAGCCAATACTGTTCCAACAGTCCTCTTTTTCACTTTTCTTCCTCCATTTTACGCAAACAATTCCTTTACAATTATATCTGCACATTCCGCAGAACTATATACACTTGTATCCACCTTCATACTATACTTTATATTTTTTGTCATCAACTCGAGTTGTTCATCGGATTGCATTTCATATCTATCTTCACGCATGTGATTACGTTTTCTGCAAATATCTATAGGGCAATATACTTCTACTATATCAAGCGGATTATCCTTTAATATTTCCAATAATCGTTCATAATGAGGCTTTATTTCTTCCCGCTCCACTAATATTCCATCAATCAATACATTCTTTCCCATATCAGAATATAGCTTGGCAGT
>JAIDPH010000061.1 GCA_029062885.1 Lachnospiraceae bacterium | reverse complement strand
GTTGACAATTAAATATTGAAGTGATAACTTATCACTAGAAGGTGTTAGCACTCTTGTTCAATGAGTGCTAACAATAGGAGAAAATGGTATGCAGTTAGATGAAAGAAAATATAAGATATTGCAAGCCATCATTCGGAACTACTTAGAGACAGGAGAGCCGGTAGGAAGCAGGACGATTTCCAAATATACGGACCTAAATCTGAGCTCTGCAACCATTCGCAATGAAATGGCGGATTTGGAAGAACTGGGGTATATTCTGCAGCCTCATACTTCCGCGGGACGTATTCCATCGGATAAGGGATATAGATTATATGTTGATAAAATGATGGAAAAGAAAGAGCGTGAAGTTGAAGAGATGAAAGAAATGCTTCTTGAAAAAGAAGATAAAATGGAACATCTCCTAAAGCAGGCTGCCAAGCTTCTGGCGAACAACACAGAATATGCGGCAATGATATCCGCTCCACAGTACCATAGGAATAAACTTAAGTTTATTCAGCTTTCCAGAGTAGATTCCAATCAGATTTTGGCGGTTATCGTGGTAGAAGGAAATGTAATTAAGAATTCTATACTTCCCGTTTCAGAGGAATTGGATGACGAGACTATTCTTAAACTGAATATACTTCTTAATACGCATTTGAATGGATTGTCAATGGAGGAAATAAATCTGGGTATGATAGCTGCGATGAAGCAGCAGGCGGGAATCCACAGCGAAATTGTAGCGGATGTGATTGACGCCGTAGCCGATGCGATTAAAGCAGATGAGGACTTGGAAATCTATACGAGCGGAGCGAAAAACTTCTTCAAATATCCTGAACTTTCCGATAATCAGAGAGCCAGCGAGCTGATTACTACATTTGAAGAAAAACAGATTTTGAGCGAACTCGTTCAGGAAAATCTCTCTGATGAAAATACCGGTATTCAGGTTTATATCGGAGATGAGACGCCGATTCGGAGCATGAGAGACTGTAGCGTGGTGACTGCAACTTATGAGCTGGACGAGGGTATGAAGGGAACCATCGGAATCATAGGACCTAAGCGAATGGATTATGAGAAAGTAGTGAGCAGTCTGAAAATGCTGAAAAATCAGCTTGACGATTTATATAGGAAATAACGATATAAATATGAAAGGAATGAGATTGTGGTGGAAAATGAAAATCAGAAGGAACAGAAGGAAGAAATATTAGAGGAAATTCTGGAAGAATTGGAAGAAGCTTCCGAGGAAGAAAAGAGTTCCGAAGAAGAGTCAGAAGAAAAGGATGTTTCTAAAGAGTCTAAGAAGGATAAGAAGAAAAAAGAAAAAATTGATAAGAAACAGGAAGCACTGAAGGAAAAAATAAGCGAGCTTGAGGACAGAGCTAGACGGCAGATGGCTGAATTCGATAATTTCCGCAAGCGCACCGAAAAAGAGAAATCGGCAATGTTTGAGACCGGCGCAAAGAGCGTCATTGAGAAAATCCTGCCGATTGTTGATAACTTTGAAAGAGGCTTAGCGTCAGTTCCGGAGGAAGAAAAAGGCAGCGCTTTTGCACAGGGCATGGAGATGATTTACAAGCAGCTTATGACTGAACTTGATGCAATAGATGTGAAGCCTATTGAAGCAGTCGGACAGGAATTCAACCCGGAATTTCACAATGCAGTGATGCAGGTGGAAAGCGAGGAATACGAAGCAGGAATGGTTGCGCAGGAACTGCAAAAGGGTTATACTTACCGCGGCAGTGTTGTAAGACACAGCATGGTAGCGGTTGTACAAGGTTAAAAGTTAAAATATCATAATTAAAAAATTAATAATCATAATATTTATAGGAGGAGTTAAATATGAGTAAAATTATTGGTATTGATTTAGGAACAACAAACAGTTGTGTAGCAGTTATGGAAGGCGGTAAACCAACAGTTATCGCTAATACGGAAGGAGCAAGAACTACACCCTCAGTTGTAGCATTTACTAAGACAGGAGAAAGATTAGTAGGTGAGCCTGCAAAACGTCAGGCAGTAACTAATGCCGACAATACAATCGCATCCATTAAGAGGGATATGGGTACGGACAACGGACGTACTATTGAAGGAAAGAAATATTCACCTCAGCAGATTTCCGCAATGATTCTGCAAAAGCTCAAAGCAGATGCAGAGAACTATCTGGGCGAAAAAGTTGACGAGGCTGTTATTACAGTACCGGCTTACTTTAATGATGCACAAAGACAGGCAACCAAGGACGCCGGAAAGATTGCCGGACTTGATGTAAAACGTATTATCAACGAGCCTACCGCAGCAGCTCTTGCTTATGGTCTGGATAATGAAAAAGAGCAGAAGATTATGGTATACGACCTTGGTGGAGGAACATTTGATGTTTCCATCATTGAAATCGGTGAAGGCGTTATCGAAGTATTGGCAACCAATGGTGATACGCATCTCGGTGGTGATGACTTCGACCAGAAGATAATCGACTGGATGGTAAAAGAATTTAAGAATGCAAACGGCGTTGATCTTTCTCAGGATAAGATGGCGCTTCAGAGATTAAAAGAAGCAGCGGAAAAAGCTAAGAAAGAACTTTCTTCTGCAACTACAACCAATATTAATCTGCCGTTTATCAGCATGAATGCAAGCGGACCGCTTCACTTTGACATGAACCTGACAAGGGCTAAATTCGAGGAACTGATACACGATTTGATAGAGAGAACTGCAATCCCCGTTCAGAATGCAATGAAGGATGCAGGACTTACCAATTCCGACTTAGGTAAAGTATTGTTAGTCGGCGGTTCCACACGTGTTCCCGCTGTACAGGAAAAAGTAAAACAGCTTACAGGACATGAGCCGAATAAGAGCCTTAACCCGGATGAATGTGTTGCTCTTGGTGCTTCCATTCAGGGCGGTAAATTAGCAGGTGATGCAGGCGCAGGAGAAATTCTGCTTCTGGATGTAACCCCTCTTTCTCTTTCTATCGAGACAATGGGCGGCGTTGCTACCAGACTGATTGAAAGAAATACTACAATTCCTACTAAGCACAGCCAGATTTTCTCAACGGCAGCAGATAATCAGACTGCAGTTGATATCAATGTAGTACAGGGTGAGAGACAGTTTGCTAAGGATAACAAATCACTCGGACAGTTCAGACTGGATGGTATTCCTCCGGCAATGCGTGGAATTCCGCAGATTGAAGTAACTTTTGATATTGATGCAAACGGTATTGTTAACGTATCGGCTAAGGATCTGGGAACAGGTAAGGAGCAGCATATCACTATTACGGCAGGCTCCAATATGTCTGATGATGAAATCGACAGAGCAGTTAAGGAAGCTGCCGAATACGAAGCACAGGATAAGAAGAGAAAAGAAGCTGTCGATACAAGGAATGATGCAGACTCTTTCGTATTCCAGACAGAGAAAGCTTTAAGTGAAGTAGGCGATAAGATTGACGCATCGGAAAAAGCCGGTGTTGAAGCTGACCTGCAGGCTGTTAAAGATATTCTGGAAAAGACAAAAGATCAGGAAATGTCAGACAGCCAGATAGATGAGCTGAAAGCAGCTAAGGAAAAACTTACGAATTCTGCACAGTCCTTGTTTACTAAGATGTATGAGAACATGCAGCAGGCACAGGGCGGTCCTGACATGGGCGCAGCAGGCGCACAGGGAGCTCCCGATATGGGCGCAACAGATGCGGCAGATGACGTTGTAGATGGTGACTACAGAGAAGTCTAACCTTCCGAACGTAAATAGGCTTGGAGGATTATAAACATGGCGGAGCAGAAAAGAGATTATTACGAAGTTCTCGGCGTAGATAAGAGCGCTGACGAAGCGGCGCTTAAAAAAGCATACAGAGTTCTGGCTAAGAAGTACCATCCCGATATGAATCCCGGAGATGCGGAGGCTGAGAAAAAGTTCAAAGAGGCGTCTGAGGCGTATGCTGTATTAAGCGACCCTGAGAAGAGACGGCAGTATGACCAGTATGGTCATGCCGCCTTTGAATCCGGCGCCGGAGGAGGAGGCTTCGGAGGATTTGATTTCAACAGTATGGATTTCGGAGATATTTTTGGAGATATTTTCGGAGACTTCTTTGGTGGAGGACGACGCAGCGGAGGAAGAAGTAACGGACCGATGAAGGGCGCCAATATTCGTACCAGTGTGCGGATTACCTTTGAAGAGGCAGTATTCGGTGTTGAAAAAGAAATAGAGCTCACGCTGAAAGATGAATGTACTACCTGCCATGGCAGCGGCGCTAAACCCGGTACCAGTCCGGAGACTTGTCCCAAATGCGGCGGAAAGGGTCAGGTCGTATTTACGCAACAATCCTTCTTTGGAACGGTTAGAAATGTTCAGGCCTGTCCGGATTGTCACGGAACAGGAAAGATTATTAAAGAGAAGTGTCTTGACTGTCATGGAACAGGATATATTGCAAATAAGAAGAAAATACAGGTATCCATTCCGGCAGGAATTGACAATGGTCAGAGCGTAAGAATCCGCGATAAGGGTGAGCCGGGAAGTAATGGAGGACCGAGAGGAGATTTACTCGTAGAGGTAATCGTAGGACGCCATCCGATTTTCCAAAGACAGGATACCAATATTTATTCTACTGTACCCATGTCATTTGCAGTAGCGGCGCTCGGCGGTGAAATCATAATAGATACGGTAGATGGTAAAGTTATCTATGATGTTAAGCCGGGTACGCAGACAGACACCAAGGTTCGTCTGAAAGGCAAGGGCGTGCCGTCTCTTAGAAGCAAAGACATAAGAGGAGACCACTATGTCACACTGGTGGTTCAAGTACCCGACAAACTGTCGCGTGAAGCGAAGGACCTTCTGAAACAGTTCGACGAACAGACCGGTAATACATTAAACGCTGCCAAACAGGCAAGCTCCGGCTCAGAAGAACCTAAGGGCAAAAAGAGATTCAGGAAATAGATTAATTATTTAAATAAGAAAAATCGCTGTGAAGTCTTTAATGAGGACTGGGCAGCGATTTTTAATTGCAAAATTTGCCTGTTTTCGCGCTTTTTTTCATCTTCTATTGTTAATACACGTTTTTGTTGTATAATTAATTTAATTAACACGATATGTTGAGAGAAGCGAGATGATTCAAATATGTACGATGTTGCGATTTGTGATGATGCAATAAAAGACAGAAAATTTATGAAAAAAGAAATATGTGAAAATGAGAAATATGGAAATATGCTGAGAGTTCATGAATATGGTTCGGGACAATCATTGCTAAATGATATGGAAAAAATAAATTTTTCTATTATCTTTATGGACATTCAAATGAAAGGCATGGATGGAGAACAGGCGGCGGAAGAAATCAGGAAACGGGATGATGCTGTAATAATTGTTTTTTTCACAGGGTATGCGGAACCTACGATACATAGTATTGAAGTACAGCCATATCGTTTCATTAAGAAAAATATGTCGGCTAAAGAGCGAAGGAAGTATATTGACGATTCTCTGGAAAAAATGGTGGCTGTCGCCAGAATGCCGTTTATATTGGCTAAAATGGAGCGAAAAAGAATTATTTTACGGTCAGATGATATTATTTATATAGAAAAGTACAAAAAATTTCTTAAAGTGCATCTTTCTACGGCGGCTAAAACGCGACATGGTATTGCAGCAGAAGAAAGTGATGTCAGGATTTATGATAAATTGGATAATTTATATGATATATTAAAGCCTTGTGGATTTGGATATCCGCATAGCAGCTACATTATTAATTTTAAATTCATTATGTCATGTCGGGATGAGGAAATAAAACTGGAAGAATTCCCGAATATTACTTTTAGAGTCGCTCGCAGTAAAAAGGTTGAATTTAACAGTATGAAACAGATGTTTCTGATATCGAAATATGAAAGCGGGAATGACAGATGAATCAGATTATTTCAATAATAATTCATTTCCTACTATGTGCATTAGAGATATACATGTTTAATATTTTTCTTGGAGCTATGTTTTTGAAGCGTCTTAGCAGAAGGCAATGGCTTGTTTGTTTTGTTACTGCATCTTGCATTCAGCATATTATTAATAGTCAGGGTATATTATTGCTTAACTTTGTGGTGATTTCATTTTTGTATTTTGTCTTTTCCATGCTGGTATTTGAGATTACAGTGAAGAGAGCTTTTGTGTATACAGCCATTTATTTGATTATATTTGCATGCGGAAGAGAGGCGGCATTTGAAATGCTATACCGCCTCCTTGTTAATACATTTCCACGTATGGAGATAGTAATATCTTTTTCAGATGGAATGTTTTTCTATGCGTTGGAATACCTGCTGTCTTTCTTCTTTATTCTGTATCTGAGAAAGTATATTAAAGAAATTGAAATAAGAGAAGGAAACAGCATTGAATGGTATTTACTGATAATGCCTGCTCCCTCCGTTTTGATTTCGTATAGTTTTTTTTATATGGATTTTCCGGAAGAAAAGTATTTGCAGATTTGGATGTGCTGCGGCGCATTCCTTCTTTATTTTTCCAATGCAGTAATTTTTATTATTCTGGGACATTTTTCGCAGGCTATGAATAGGGTAAAAATAGCGGAACTATCTCTGCTGAAAAAAGTTATGGAAAAGGAAAATTTTGAAAATATAACGAAAATAAATAATGTATATCGGAAATATATGCATGATATCCACCAGTATTTCTATCAGTTTAAAAGTCTGGCGTCATCAGGTGAAAGTGAAGCAATCGTTGATATTATTGATGGCTGGGAAAATAATTTGAAGAGAGAAGAGTCCAACCGACTGTACACAGACAGCGCGGTTGTAAATTCTCTTTTATCCGGATGCTATGATAATGCGAAAGAGAAGAAGATAGATATTGATATTTTTGTGGAAGATGCACTTGACTTGGGCTTTATACAGGATGTGGATAAGATATCAATGTTTGGAAACCTGTTGGATAATGCGGTGGAAGCCGCAGAAGAATGTGAGGAAGGAAGCCGGAAAATCAATATAAAGATGTTTATGGGAAATAAACATTGCCTTGTTTTCAGAATAGAGAATACATGGACGAAGAATCTGTGCAGGGATGGGGAAAAATTACTCAGTACGAAAAAAGATGCAGGGAATCACGGATTGGGAATCGGTATTTCCCGTGAACTTGCGGAGAAATACAATGGAAGTCTGGAATTGGAAGAACAGGGGGATTGGTTCATTACAACACTTATGACAGCTCGATGAATGCTAATTTCTCCCTTTTTACTGTATATTTTTGGCATATATACCCATTTGTATAATATACTATGGTAATATGTGGACAAAATAATATATAGAAATGGAGGAATTCTGCATGCAAAAAAAGCTAAATAATTCACAGAAGAAAAACGGTTTGATTGGTCTGGCAAATTATTGCGCATTGAAACTGATGGTTGATTCTGCCAATTCCACCTGCACATGGCTTCATCATCAGCCCAAACTTCCGGAAGAAGCTAAAAAGTACAGGAAATTCTAATGTTAGAGAGAGTATCGGGAAAAATAGTAGATTGGCAGATTGAAAAAGGTATTTTATCAGATGCGGAGCGCGCAGTTTACCGGTATGCATATGAGCTTTTACTGAATCAGGTAATTAATATATTGATTGCAGTTCTTATTGCAGTGGTATTTGGCGCTCCTCTGCCTGTATTGCTGCTTCTGATAAGTTATATCCCGTTGCGCTCATTTTGCGGAGGATATCATGCGGACACGAATTTAGGCTGTACAGTTGTCTCTGCTGTAATGATATGGTGTATGTGCTGGATTTATCAAAATATCCGGGAAGGTTTATTTATTACATACTATCCATTTATTTATATTGTTTCAGGATATTTTGTAATACGGTATGCACCGGTTCAGGATAAGAATAAGCCTCTTGATGAGGCGGAAATAATTCGGTATAAGCGAATGAGCCGTATCCTATGGGCGTTGGAAATGACGATAGGGGTACTTCTTTATTTTATCCGAAAGCGATATGGACTGGTTATTGCCATAAGCCATTTATTCCTGTCATTTATGCTGATAGTCGGGAAATTAAAATTGAATAACAAATTATAAATGCCAAAATTGACCATTTTACTGTACAATTTTGGCATTTATATTGTTTTATTT
>JAIDPH010000060.1 GCA_029062885.1 Lachnospiraceae bacterium | reverse complement strand
CTCTCTCATTTATTATTTATCAGATAATTGCAAAACTCTATTCCAATAACCAGAACTTAGACAAAGTAAACAAAAACGCGGTGTCTCTGCTCTGCAATGAGCCACGTTTTTGTTTACTTTGCCTAAGTTCGTGACTTTCGATAACAGTTCCGCAATCGCCAATATCATTTAATAAGGCTCTTATCCTTATACACAACTTCCCCACCACATATAGTATACTCCACAACTCCCGGCAGCCATTCTCCGACGAAAGGCGAGTTGCATGACTTGGATGCAAATCCGTCCTTTGTTACCTGCCGCTTAGCATCCTTATCGAAAATAACCAAATCTGCCGGTCCGCCCTCTGCTATATAGCCTGCATCCAAATGGTAAAATTCCGCAGGCGCTGTACTCATTTTCCGAATCAACTCCATCATTGTAAGATATCCCGGCATTACCAGTTCCCTAATGCCGAGTGACAATGAGGTTTCCATACCAATAATTCCGCTTGGTGCTTCCGTAATCGGTTTTTCCTTTTCTTCCACGCTGTGGGGTGCATGGTCCGTGGCTATCATATCTATCGTACCATCCCTCAGGCCTTCAATAATTGCCATTCTGTCAGCTTCTTCCCGAAGAGGTGGATTCATTTTTGCCAATGTGCCATGCTTTATGACAGCTTCCTGCGTCAATGTGAAATGATGTGGAGTGGCTTCGGCAAAAATATGTCCGCTTTTCTTTTTTATCTGTCTGATAAGCTCTACTGCTTCTTTCGTACTGATATGCTGAATTGATAAATCCGACTCTTCCTCAGCTGCTATTTCAATATCGCGCTTTACCATATCTATTTCGGCTTCTCTTGGCGAGCCGACGATACCCAAATATTCCGACGCCGCACCCGCGTTAATTCCATTATTAGTAATGTATTTAGGATTTTCCTCATGGAGACTGATTGGCTTGCCAAGCTTCGCCGCTTTTCGCAATGCTTCCCTCAGTATCTCCTCATTTAAAACGGGAACTCCGTCATCCGTAAATCCTGCTGCCCCCGCACGACTTAAGGACTCCATATCTACCAATTCCTGACCTTTCATCCCCTTAGTCACATTAGCGCAGGTATACACATTGATTCCCGTCTTTTTCCCTTTTTTTATGACATAATCAAGCGTTTCTTCATTATCGACCGTCGGCTTAGTATTTGCCATAAGTACTACGGTTGTAAATCCGCCTTTTGCCGCCGCCGCCGCGCCGCTTTCAATATCTTCCTTATAAGTAAATCCGGGGTCTCTGAAGTGTACATGCACATCCACAAGCCCCGGTGAAACCATCTTTCCCCCCGCGTCAATAATATACTCAACCCGCTCATTTTGTGCATCTACAGAAATTTTTCCCTGTTCCTCAATTTCTACTATCTTACCATCTTTTATCAGTATATCCCGATACCCTTCCAATCCAGATTTCGGGTCAATTACATATCCGTTCTTAATGCAGAGCATGTTTATACTCCTTTTTCTCAATTAACTCTATGCAGTTCTTATCCCACATAGTGCCAGTATCATTGTACCACACCTTCACCCAATCTTCAATCAAACGCCACCGGCTTATCTACAAATTCAGTTTTTACTACAACATAAGGATAGGACGGAACAAGTCTTCCCTTCTCCTCCGGACCCGGACCTATCAGGTTCGTATCTATGTAGACTGCATTTCCTGTTTCATACAAAGCATTGACAGCAATACTGTAACCTCCCGTTTCCTGTTCTCCATATCCGACGCAAATATACAGGAAACCCTGATCCTGAAATGTCAGTTTAAAAGGCTTTGACTTTTTCTCGTCAATCATTGAAAGCAGTTCCTCAGGCAGTTTATCCTCTGCAATTACACTGAACTCTAAATCCTTAATTTTCTCCATCGGATCCTGTTTTTTTCCACAGGCTATCACGCTCATGCACATTATGCATACGACCAGAACTCTGAATATTCTTTTTTCCAATTCACTCATAGTAATAAACTTTCCTTAATTCTATTATCATTTACTACTAATTTATTATTAAACATAAAAGTCTATTCCTATTGATTAAAAAAGTAAAGTCGGATATAATAAGAAAATGGTGTACCACTACTCGGAGGAAATATATGATTCGATTTATTTTAGTTGTACTTTTTGTTCTGCTGTTTCTTGTATGCAGCATACCATTGCTGATTATTGAATACTTTATAGGCAAATTTAATATGGATTTGAAGAACCGCAGTTCACTTGCAATCGTCAACTGGGCATTCCGCGGGTGTCTTTTTCTGGCGGGCACCAAGGTGACTGTAATCGGCGAAGAAAATGTACCAAAAGACCAGGCCGTACTGTATATCGGCAATCACCGAAGCTATTTTGATATTTTAATTACCTATATAAGAGTTCCAAGACCTACCGGCTATATAGCCAAAAAAGAAATGCTTCGATATCCGCTTTTGCGTAACTGGATGAAATATCTTCACTGCCTTTTCCTGGACAGAAAAGACCTAAAACAGGGATTAAAAACGATTCTGGAAGGGATTGAAAAAGTTAAGTCCGGTATCTCCATCTGCATTTTTCCTGAGGGAACCAGAAACAGGGTCAATGATACATTTATGCCATTCCGCGAGGGCAGCTTCAAAATCGCGGAAAAAACAGGCTGTCCTATCATTCCCATGAGCATAAATAATTCTGCTGCGATTTTTGAAGACCATATACCCAGAATCAAAAAGGCACATGTCATACTTGAATACGGAAAACCGATTTATATGAATGAAATGACAAAGGAAGAAAAGAAAGGAATCGGTTCAAAGGTACAAGCAATCATCATGGAAACATACTTTAAAAACAAAGAGCTGCCGCTTTAACGAATTGAGGCGACAGCCTCTAATTTCCATAAATCGCACTTATCATCAAAATAAATTCTGCGTTCAAATCCACTTGTTTCATTATACCCATTTTTTCATTTAATATCTGATAATTTCTGCTCCCTACTCCGTCGATGTAACTAATGGATTGCGCATTTCTTCCCAGAAAATAATGTAAATGGTTCTCTAAAACAGTCGTATACTCATGGTTTGATATAATGTGATCAACCACTGCAAGTCTCGTCATTTTTTGCAGAAGCTCGGTATTATTGCCTTGCTCTTTATTTCCTTCGGTCAGATATTTGGACGATTTAGAGTCGTATGATATTTTCTCCACATCCCGCATTAAAGTGCTAATTGCCTTATTACACAATTTCGCATCCACAGTCTGCTTAGTAGATAAATATGTTACGCAGCCCCAGAAAACATAATCATTATCCATATCCAATTCAGCTTCGTTCTCCAAATAATTCTGTGCTGCTTTACGATAAGTATTTGTTCCCGTTGCCCGATACAACTCTGCAGCTGCAAAGAAATAATCCTCCGGCGAAACATCTGTCAGATATTTTCCGGCATAACGGTATGCCCTGTCTGATGCTTTCAGGCACTGTGTTGCAAATTCCAAGTCAAAGTTCTGATACAAATAACTGAACTTCGCCATTGTCGCCGCGAAGTGAATTGTTGCATCCATTGTGACAGGCTCAATATAAAGCTGATATGCCGTAGACGAATTATCCACAACGCTGACCGCTGAATAAACAGCGCCGCTTGTAGTATCCTGCATTTTAAGAAACCAGTCTATCTCATATTTTACTTCATCTATTATATCCGGAATCCCATTTCCACTCTCCGGAATTCCTACTTCATCCGTAAATATGTCTCCGTACATCTCATATGCAAGCAGCAAATTATTGACTGCATTACAACACTCCACTACATCTCTTTTTCCGTTCTCATTAACATGCCAACCACCCGAAACATCTATTTGCGCTCCGGTATCTTCTTTAAACTTTGCCATCTTGGAATGACATGCATTGTGTGCTGCTGTTCCTGCCAGTTCCGTTGAAAGTGTAAGTCCACAACGATTATAATAGTATTGCTTTAAGGCCGCATTAAAAATACTGTTATAAGGATCTTCTGCGATGGTAAAAGGGTATGAGCGTCCGATCACTTCTGCCTGCAGATAATAAGTTCCGGGAATCTTATAATCCGTAAAATCACCATGAGCAATATTCTCTTCTGTTGCCTCATTATAACCTTTCTGCTCAATGTTGCCCGTATATACCGTTTCTCCTGTAACAGCATCGATTAAATCATATGTATCCGGCAAGATTTCACCTCGAAATACAGCAATTTTATTACTGTCTATAGAGTATCCAACCTGGTTGACTACAATTTCCGGAAGACTTTCCGGAATTACATAATCAAATTCCGGCGTCAGCCCCAAACTGCTGATTTCATCCTCCTGCTCCTGACTTCCATCGTCTGTGACAAATAAATTATCAAGCTCTGCACATCCGGATAATATACTTATACATAAAAATGCGGATATTATGCTATACATATATCTTTTCTTCATAAATTCGTTCTACCTGTGTTTTTGAATATAATAAATATTTGTAACAAGCTCAGACTGCCAAGTCTGAGCTTATTGTATCACAAAATTCCTGCATTTTCATCATAATATACAATTTTTTCTTCTATTATCGTGCACAGTGTCTTGCTAAATACCTCCATCGGATTACCATCAAAAATAACTACATCCCCGTCCTTTCCAACTTCCAGACTACCGACTCTGTCATCAACTCCACAGATTTTAGCTGCATTTATGGTAATGGAACGAAGTCCTTCATCCTCAGGTAATCCCGACTTTACCGCGAGTCCCGCACAAATTGGAAGAAATTGTATCATGGAAACGGGATGATCAGTTGTAATAGCGGTGCATATACCTGCCTGACTCAAAATTCCCGCCGTTTTAAACGCCATGTTTTGTACTTCAATTTTATTTCTGCTTGCCATATCAGGTCCAACGATTGCCGGAAATCCGCTCGCCTTAATCTCTTCCGCTATAAGATGTCCTTCACTGCAATGGTCTAAAGTCATGGACAACCCAAACTCTTTGGCTATCCTTATAGCGGTTAATATATCATCCGCCCGGTGGACATGAGCTTTCAGGGGTATTTTTCCCTCCAACACCGGAATCCAGCATTCATAGCGAAAATCTTTCTCCTGATTTTTATTTTCATTACATTTTTTCTGATAAGCCCTTGCTTCAAAAAGTTCACGGCGCAGCATCGCCGCAATTGCCATTCTGGTTGCAGGAGATGTATTCTGTCCTGAAAAATTTACCTTCGGATTTTCTCCAAAGGCAATTTTCATAGCTGCAGGCGCTTTGACAATCATATTGTCAATACACCTGCCATGCGTCTTGATAAATGCAAATTGTCCGCCGACTACATTGGAACTGCCCGGACCGACCATCGCAGATGTGATGCCGGCACGCAGCGCATCGTCAAACGCTGCATCCATTGGATTAATGGCGTCAATAGCACGAAGATACGGAGTCAGCGGATCTACGTTTTCATTGCAGTCATCGCCTTCCATTCCCTTCTTCTCCTCAGTGATACCCATATGACAATGCGCTTCTATAATTCCCGGCATTACAAGATTGCCTTTCGCATCTATGACATTGCTGTCGTTTTCATACACAGGACAATCTGCCATATTACCAATAGCGCTAATTTTACCACGGCTTATCTGCAAAAAGCCGTCTTTATATTCAGCTCCAGCCATTGTCTTTATATTACCATGAACTATTGTAAGCATATAACACTCTCCTCAAGCAACCCGCAGTTAGATTTACTGCTCCAGCTTACTCATCGGGTTTACAGGTTCTCCATCCTTTGTCAGTTTAAAGTAAACATTCGCGCCTTCGGTACTGTAATATTTAGTCGGATGTGCCACGCTTCCTATGATATCTCCCGTTGACACATAGCTGCCTTCACTCACTGTAATATTATCAAGCTGCCCATAAGTCAGTTCATATTGATTACCCAAATCCATAACAACCGTATTACCAAGCTGTGCGTCATAATCTACAGAGATTACTCTTCCGTTTGCTGCTGCTGTAATAATCTCTCCTTCTGTAGCTGCAATCACGATTCCCGGATTATATTTATATTGTTGAAGCGTCTCAAAATATATAGTCTTGTCCATACTGTAGTCTATTAAAATATTGCCCACGATCGGCCATACCAGACTGTCTTCCTCATTAAAATCCAACAAAGGCTGAACTGTTGTTGAAATTGCTTCTCTATCTTCTGCTGCTCCCGATGCATCTGATACCGCGGGAGTTTCTGACGTTTCTGTCGTTTTTACAGTTCCGACGCTTTCTGATGTTTCGGTAGTTTTCACAGCCCCGGCAGTTTCTGATGTTTCAGTGTTCCCTGACGTGTTTTCCTTATTTTCATCAAACATACCTTCTTCATTTTCTGACTTTGCCTTAGAATTATTATTTCCGGTCTTCTGCCCTGACTTTGCATTCTGTGCAGACTGCTTGTCCGATTCCTCTGTCGTCTCCTCAGATTCATTTGATGCATTTTCCACATTCTCTACACTATCGGAATTAGCTTCCTGAAAACTTGGGTCATAGTCCAAATCGTCTGTTCCCACTTCTGCAAAAAGAGCCTCATCAACCTCTTCAGTCAAGTAGTCTTCTCCATTTTCAATCGCACTGAAATCCAGAACATTGCTTTCCTCCTCAATCTGGCGATTACTTCTGACGAAAATACCCGTGGCTGTAAGCGCGGTCAGCACAAGCGCCGCTGAAGCCAGCATAATGA
>JAIDPH010000006.1 GCA_029062885.1 Lachnospiraceae bacterium | reverse complement strand
CTTACCGATCTGACATTCCAACTGCCGCAGTTTCATCTGCTGGCGGAAAACCGGGTTCTCAACCTGATTGACCGCCGGAATGACCTTGCAATGGTTCACCAGATCCAGATATCGGTCCTCCAGGAAATTGGAAATGCCGATTGCCCGTAGCTTCCCATTTTTATAAGCAGTTTCCATAGCACGGTAAATCTCATGTACATCACCGGTAGGCTCATGAATCAAAAGAAGATCTGCTTGTGTCAAGTAAGGAATAAAAAAAATTCGTTTTTTTGCGAGCCACAGGCAAATTTGCCTATGGCTCCTATTTTACCATTACTTTCCGCAAATTGAAACAGGCTTTTATGCAATGTTTTCAGTATTGAAAGGGTTTCCCACTTTCCATACAATCTCTATCGCATCTGATCCATAGACAATGACCTTATCAATCAACGTCTTTAACCTGTCCTTATCAAAGGACTCCAGTACGGAAAACTCTGCAAGTTTTTCGTCTGGTATTTCCCCCGGCTCTGATACTGCCTGCAAGTTGTCCAGTTCTTCCAGTGCTGCACTCTTGATCTGTTCCAGTTCCTCCATTCTTATCCTGCCTTTTTCAATCCGTGCAACATAATCTTCTCTGGTAATCTTACCTGCCTTGTATTGCTTATATAAGTGCAGCTTTGTGTCTTTCCAACGAGCCATTTCCTTCATGCTGTCAGCAACCGTTGTTTCAAGCGTTGCTTTCCTGTCATGCTTGTGAGCCTTTTGCGGACGGCTCTTGCTTCAATTAGCATACTTGCCATTCCTCTCACTTGACACAACACTGCATTTTCCAGTTCTTCCTTTGCGATGTTAATCTTTTGGCAATCATTCTCTATCTGCTGTACACGACTTCCACAATAGTATTTATCGTTTTTTCTGCTTCTGAGTTTAAGACTTTTTCCACGGTAACCACAGATAAAAAAGAGATTTTTCCTGCCTGTTGTTCTTCCGCTCATATCACGTCCGACAATATTATCATTCGCTTTCTGAAAAAGTTCTTTTGATACAAGGGCTTCATGCTGGTTTTCTACAATGATCCACTTCTCTCTTAGCTGCTCTACCCGTTTCTTATCGGTGTCCATTCCACACTTTGCCCGGTTCCAGAGCATCGTTCCCAAATATGCCTCGTCAGTAATTATGTCCCTGACTGAACTGTTGTCCCACCGTTTTATTTTAACATGTGGCTGTTTATCCGGGAACTTATCGCCTTTTAACTGGTGGTACATATACCTTGTTGGTATTCCTTCCTCATTGAGCTGCCTTGCAATTTCCGTATGGCTTACACCATCAGCCGCCTGCCGGAAGATTCTGCGCACTACCCACACCACCTTTTCATCAATCAGCAGTTCATGCTTATCTTCCGGGTTCTTCATGTACCCATATGGTGCAAACTGACCAAAAAACTCACCATTCCTAACCCTTGTGTCCCTTGCACTCCGTATCTTTTTAGACAGATCAGCACTGTACAACCCATAGACAAGATTTTTGAGCGCAACACTCATTCCCCCTGTTGTCCCGAACTTATCACTGCTGTCGTAATTGTCATTGACGGACACAAACCTTACCTGCAAAATTGGAAAGATATACTCAAGATACCTTCCGACTTCAAGATAATCCCGCCCAAACCGTGACAAATCTTTAACAACAATCATTCCGACATCGCCACTTTTTGCCGCTTCAATCAATGCCTGAACGCCCGGTCTGTTGAAATCAGTGCCGGAATACCCGTCATCACAAAACTCTGTGATGCTGTATTCCTGCCCCTGCATAAGTTCCTCTACATGCTTTGTAAGGAGTACCCTTTGTGCTGAGATACTATTGCTTTCTTGAAGTTTCTCCTTTTCGCTGTCCTCATTTGAGAGGCGGAGGTATATGGCAAATAAAAATAATATGTTCCTTCACTCTTTGGGCAGAAATCCACACTATAGAAGTTTTGGCTTATTGTTTGTAGCTCCTTTAATTCCCCATTTAATATATAGCCACCCTCTAAGATACCCGACTGTATCAGATCTGTCCCATAAATCTGTTTTTATGTGAACTCAAAGTTATTTTTTTATCAATAAAGTTTTTTGTATCAAAAAAGAGATACTGCACTTTGCAATATCCCTTTTCAAAATCAATTTGCCTTTCTTCTGTTTCGCTGAATCTGACAGCTTTTGACAAAGAAGCTCTCGTTAAATATCCGAAATTTTCCCCGCCGCCCTTATAAGCTGCTGTTTTCTTTTTTTACATTCTTTGGTCTTTTCGGCTGATGAAAAAATCCTGCACAAATTGGAGGCCAGTCGTAACAATTCTTTTCGACCTCACTCCGGGCAATTCTTTCCACTGCCTTTAAAACCATGTCATTGATTTTCTCTGTTTTCCTCATCTTGTTTTACCTCCTGTTTCACAACTTTTGCTACACATAGTAAGGACGCACACAATATGATAGCCAATGACATATAACTTGCATACAAATCATTGATTTTCAAGGCGATCAGTGCAGCAATCACCAATACTTCCATTAAGACGCATAACCTGGCTGCTTTCTTTGACTCCTTCAGTTCATCTTTGTCCATATCCATATTAGGATGGTTAACAGTTCCTATAACCCCAATTACAAGTACAGTAAAGGACAACATTACATACATGGCAACCATATTTTCAGAAAGAACATCAGCAACTTGTATAATCAAAATGTAAGTTATTACAGTCATGATATAGCACTGCCAAAATTTGTCTGCATGGTAACCCCCAGTCCGCTTCCTCAATGAAAGGAAAAATACCAGAAAACAAATTGTTGGTATAAGTTGATTAAAAACTAACCCAATCAGCAACACGGTTCCGACTGTTATGGTACGCTCGGTCATAGTGACCAATGCATACTTATATCGTTCTCTGTCGGCTTTGTCTATCATTTTTTTCGATTCCATTTGGCTTACCAAATATAATACCATCTTTTCTATCACCCTCTATGCACCTCCTTTCTAATATCAAGTATAAATCAATGCCGGAACAAAACAATATGCTTTGCAGAAAGTAGACACTCCAGAGCAGAAAGTGGCACATAAAAAGATTAAAATTCTCTTTTTTGCTCAAATACAAGCCGAGATTCACGTTTTGTATACAAATTTCACATTTTGAAAGTGACGAAACAAATGCAGAAAGAACATTTCTGCTCCTCCTGCATTTGTATCGCCACTTTCACTGATGTATCTTATTCTGTTTATACCTGTCTTTCCCCTTTGGACGGAAATTTCGGATTACTATTGAGTAATTCTCTTTTTTCAGGCAGGAATGATAATTGAAAAATAAAATTCATTTTTACTATCCTCAATAATATATGATCCGTTGTACTTCTCAATAACCTTTATGATATTTTTAATTCCAATTCCATGCTCTTCTGCCCTTGATGTTTTAGAAGACTTTATTTCTCCATTCTCATAACGTATTGGATGTTTGAATGTATTTTTTACAGCAATAATTATCATACCATCTTCATTAACAAATTTCAATTTTATTATTTTTTTATCATCACATTCCTCACATGCTTCTATCGCATTATTCAACAAATTAGACAGGATAGTAACCACATCCTCGTCTTTTATCCTCACCTGTGAAAGATCATTTACCCGGAACACAAAAACAATTCCCTTTGTATCTGCTTCCTGATATTTGGTATTTAATATTGCATTTACAATTACATTATTTGTATTGATAGCATCCAGTTCCTTGTCTAAATGACCATAAACTTCTTTTACATATTCCTCTAATTCCGGATACTTCCTTTTTCCTAATAATGATTCAATGCATACAATTTGATTTTTATATTCATGTGTTTTTCTTTT
>JAIDPH010000059.1 GCA_029062885.1 Lachnospiraceae bacterium | reverse complement strand
AAAAAGCCATTTATCTATTTTTTCACAGGTCGACTGATAATGCTCCTCGGATTCGTAGTCTTGCGGGCTGGGGAGAGGCGTTTGGCTGAGGCAGGCATTTTGCGAATCCTGTCCGTAATGTAATATTGCCATGCTGTCAAAAGAAATGCCGCTTTCCAGAATCTTAATCAATTCATCCCTTGATTTCAGCAGATAATCCAGAAATTCTCTGTCATCGTTTGTGGTGTTAACTTCATAGCTGACATTACCTTCTGTCACTGTAAATTCAAACGGTCTGTCTCCGGCGGCGGAGGTCAAAAAAAGCCGCGCGGCCTCAGGACATGCCAGGTAAAGTGTTTCTTCACAGATAAATTCAAGGTTGTACAGCTGTCTTGGAAATTGGATACATACCAAAGGCATGTAAGACTCACCATGTTTTTTCTGTATGCCGCATAGATGGTCCGTTCCCCAGAATGGACAACCGCGGAAGGTGTTCCGAAAAGTGGTAATATCCTCTTTTTTCATGGTAGAACAGCGTAACAGCAGACCCCAAATACCTTTTTCACTACGGTATTTAGCGTACATATCGGGGTCAACAGGAATTTTCCAAATGTTGCGACAACAGCTTGACGGACAGTCTTGCGCGATGCATTTAAATTCATTAAAAATGGAAATCTGCTTTATCTCCATGGGGTTGCTCCTTTGGTGAACTACTCGGGACTTCTAAAAGATGCCTCGGTATTGTTCCGATTTCGGATATTTTATCACTTTTAAAAGTTGTTTACAAATAATTTTAGTTTTTGGCTGAAAATGTGGCTGAAAAAGCTTAATTTGTTGACGATTCCATAATAGTAGTGCTAGAATAGTTTCAAAGGTTAGTGATAGCTGATAAAAAAGGAGGATAAAAACTATGGGATTTCTTACGGGGAAAACGGTAATCATCACCGGTGCGGGTAAAGCCACACTTAGTAACGGAAAATGTGGTTCCATCGGTTATGGAATAGCCACCGCTTATGCAAAAGAAGGAGCTAATATTGTCATTACAGGACGTAATGTGCAGAAGCTTCAGGATGCGAAAGAAGAGCTGGAGAGACTCTATGGCATTAAGGTTCTACCGGTGCAGGCAGATGTCAATGCAGGTGCAGACAATGAGGCTGTTGTGCAAAATGTGATAAAACAGACCATAGATACTTTTGGCGATATCCATGTGTTGATAAATTGCGCTCAGGCTTCCGCTTCCGGCGTCACCCTGGCTGACCACACAACGGAACAGTTTGACCTGGCAGTATATTCCGGTTTATATGCTACTTTTTACTATATGAAGGCTTGCTACCCCTATCTGGCGAAAACAAAGGGTTCCGTTATAAATTTTGCTTCCGGGGCAGGTCTGTTTGGAAACTTTGGGCAGTGCGCTTATGCAGCGGCAAAGGAAGGAATTAGAGGTCTTACCCGTGTGGCGGCAAACGAGTGGGGCAAGGATGGCATCAATGTAAATATTATATGCCCTCTTGCCTGGACAGCACAGCTTGAGAATTTTGAGAAGGCATATCCGGATGCATTCAAACAAAATGTGAAAATGCCGCCTATGGGTCATTACGGTGATGTGGAGGAAGAAATCGGACGTGTTTGTGTACAGCTTGCTTCCCCTGACTTTAAGTATATGACGGGTGAGACGCTCACTTTGGAAGGCGGAATGGGATTGAGACCATAACATAAAGAGGCGATAGATTAAGATGGAAAAGAACGGGATGGTAAAGAGGCTTTTAGTGGTTTTATTGCTGGTTATAGCTGTGATAGGGCTGAACATGCAGGGAACGTCGGTGTTTGCAGAGACTCTGACGCCGGAAGCCCAGAGCGAAATGACAGAAGACCAATCGGAGAGCCGGAGTGAAATAACAGAAGCGGGAGAGTCTGTGGAGCAGACGGAAACAGAAGAAACGGAACCGTCTGAGAACAAGATTGAAACGGTACCGGAACAGTCCGTGAGCGGGAATGATATATCTGATGAAGAGGCGGAGAATCCGAATGAAATAATAGAGGTACTGGATGATGAGGGTACAGACAATACATTAACTGATGAGATATTGAATAAGTGTATAGTCAACGGTATGAATCCACAGGGGGTTACTGTTAATTTGTTTGATTACTGGCAAGGTACTGCTCCGGATGGCAGCAGCGAAGTGGCGCATGATTATTATTATAATTGGTCAATTGGAAGTGGTGCTGACAAGAAACCGGATGTAGAGAAAGATTCGTATGTTACCACATATAATCTAGGTATATCTAAGAACCATTTGTTGCGATTTGGTTATCGAGGCAATGAGACGCACGATTTTTGTCAGACTACAGTTAATGGTATACAATTAGGTGATTATGGTGTCTGGAATGAGTATGATAAAAAAAGACCGTCTCAAGGAATAGTGAAGAACATATTGGGACCGGATGGATTCCCGTTACTGAATTTATTAGGTAAAAATGACGATTACTTTGGTCGATATGCCGACGCCGATAATCGTTCAGCTTATCTTACCGAAAATAATAAGACAGAATCCCTTGCCTATTTATTCTCGCCTAATGTACAGAATCAATTTAAAGCAAGCTATAGCGCTGTACAGGGATTGTTTCGACAGGGAAATGATGGCTATTATTATTATAACAGTCGAGAAAACTTTGCTTCGTTTAATAATAGAACTAATTCATTTACTTTGTATAATTCTCCGGGAGTCGCAAAGGCGAATGATGATAATTCCGACGCTGAATTTTGTGGGCAGTTTTTCCCCTTTAATACAGCATACGATGTGTATGATTCGTATATTGAGAACAATGACGGAAGTTATCAGCTTACCTATAAAAATTTAAAGAATCAGGGAGATTCTGACTATGCTCCTGTCATAGGTGGCGGGAACAGTTATATAAAATGCTATGCTCCCAATCTGAACCATTATCTCGGATTAACTCTGGAAATGTCGTTCGTACAGCCGGTGGGCGGGCGTGTGATCAGCGGTAATGATAAATCTGACGAGATGATTTTCAGATTTTCCGGTGACGATGATGTCTGGATTTTTATTGATGATGTGATGGTTGCCGATCTGGGAGGGATTCATGATGCGTTAGAATTGTCGATTAACTTTGCTACCGGTGTGGTTAATGTTGAGGGATCAGCTCCGTATACTTTGTATGATGCTTTTGTGACTGCATACGGAGAAAATTCAACTTTAGGTGGTGTTGAGTTTAATGGAAGGACCTTTGCCGACAACACAACTCACACCTTAAAGATGTTCTATCTGGAACGCGGACACATGGCTTCTAATCTGTCATTGTCATTTAATATCCAGCCTTTGCCAAGTCCGCCGAGCAATAACGAAGATAAAGACAAAGACAAGAATAGCTATGAAACTGAGGAACATACATCTGCTCCAGTGGAAATACCTGTTAGTGACAATACATTGTATGATAACACAGAGATACCGAAAACCGGCGACGATTCCATGATAGGGTTGTGGGCTGCGCTATGTATCTTATCATTAATAGGAATCGGAGCGACAGTGTGTAATTTAATAATTAGGAAACGAAAGCAGAACAAGTAAGCATAGAATATGCATGAATATTCTATGCATAAGACATGGCCGGTTTGTCAGTTAGAAACAGCAACTACTACAAACCGGCCATTATTGGCATGATAATTACAGGTTGAAAGTGTCAGGATATGATCTCCATACGAGACACTGACGCCGGTGTCATAAATTGCACATGCCCTTACCTTATTGATATATTCATCGAAAATTTCCTGCGATGAAAGATCAGAGTATTCATAATAACGAAACGGTTCTGTTTCCGGAGAGTAAGACGGATCCCAGTAAAATGCGGCAAGTACTTCATAGTTGCGTTCTTCTGCCAGTGTATCAAAATGTATGACGGAATGGGTGGCAGCAAAATCATATGATTTGTAATCTGTCAGGGAACCAAACATGCTTTTGTCTTTCATATGATGTCCATGGATCAACAGAGAATTTCCATCCGCTGAATAGGTGCCGTCTATAAAAAGACTGCCGCTGTTGGCATCGGAGCGGTCAAAGGCTCTGTGCAGGTAATATTCTGGGTCGTCCGGCGTATGCATGACCGGATAATCAATTTTTGTATCATCTATATACAGCCATCCTGCAAAATCGTGATTCTGTTCCCATAATGTCTCATATTCCGTGAATATATCATAGGTTGTTGATTCTGATTCAGCTGATTCTTGCTGCTCACGTATTTCCTGTATTGGTTGTGCAATCAGCGCGTTGGCCTGATCTTCCGCACGATAACGCAGAAGCGTGTCGCATAAGTAGTATGACGAGGCGCAAAAAGTCGGAATGCATATCAAAAGAACTATAAATTGCCAAAGCGGAAATTTATAGATGCTTTTCCTATTAACATGTTTTTTATGGATATTTTTTTTATTGGTATGTTTATTTGTTGACTTTTTCATATGTGCTATTATATCATGTAGTACCGTCCAATGCAAAAGAGTGTAGCTAAATAATCAGGAGCTTAATTATAAATAAAAAGGTGTTGACTCTCCTGTAAGGTTAGGGTGTATATTACCTGTAGATTCGAATCTATCATGACGAAAGGAGCAAGCGAATATGTTACAGATTGGAGAATTTTCCAAAGTCTGCCAGGTAAGTGTAAAAACACTTCACCATTATGACAAAATTGGATTATTGATGCCGGCTGAGGTGGACCGTTTTACCGGATATAGATATTATCGGACAGAACAGATTGATACCATGAACTATATTCAACGGTTGAAACGATATGGCTTTTCGCTGGAAGAAATTCAACATATCATTATCCTTTCGGACAACAGAGATATCTCTGCAATGCTGCGGCAGCAGAAGGAAAAACTGAAGCATGAGCAACAGGAAAGAGCCATAATCCTGAATGAGCTTCAGACACACATTTCAGTATTTGAAAGGACAGGTGATATTATGACTTATCAGAAGAGCTATACTATTGAGGTTAAAAACTCTCCGGCTATGAATGTTCTGGCGAATCGCGCCATAATGGGAGTGGATGAATTTGGAAAGTACTATGGGACGTTGTTTGAGCGTGTACCCAGAGAGAAGGTTACTCCTACAGGTTTGAATGGTGCGAGATACTTCGACGATGAATTCAATCATGAATCATCCGATGTGGAAGTGTTTATTGAGATTAAGGAAAAGGAAAAAGCAGATATTATTATGGAGCCACAGGAGTGTGCGATGACGGTTCATCGAGGAGGATATTCCACTCTTTCGGAAGCCTATGGCGCCATAGTATCCTGGATTATTGAAAACGGCTACGAATATGCCGGTGCTCCTTTTGACCTTTATATCAAGACACAGTTCGACACTCCTTCTCCGGAAGATTGGGAGACAGAGGTGTATTTCCCGATTAAAAAGAAGTAAATATACTGTAAAAAATGAAACGGCTCCTGACCACATAAATAAACCGTGGTCGGGAGCTGTGCTTTTAATTATCTTGCCAGTACTTCAAGAATCTCAGCTACATACATGGTATGCATATCTTTGTCTGCATACCATTTTTTGATTTCCGGAGCAAGAAAAGAGTCCTCATTTATTTTTGTCGCAGAAAGCTTTTGGCAGAGCAGAACCAGATTACCCTCGTCAACAAACGGAATAGAAAGTTTATAATTCCAATTAAGTCCTGCATTTTTAAGTTTGTCTTCATCCCTTCCTGAATGGGAGCCGCAGTAATTAAGCGCATCTCTATATTGATTACTCAAAAAGGAAACAGAGAAGAAATCATTGTTGTCTATGAATTCCTTAGTATATCGTGAGTCACGGATAAATATAAATGCTACATTTTTTCCCCAAAGGACGCCGACCCCGCCCCAGCTAATCGTCATGGTATTTGCCTTTTTTCTGGAACCCGCAGAAACTAAGGCCCATTCTTTTCCTATTTTCTCAAACGGATTAATCTCCAGCTGTTCAATTGGAAATGGTTGAAATGTATGCATGATAAACTCTCCTTTTGATTTTAGTAGTTCTTGCAGTTCAAGAAATATTTATGTTTTCTTTTGGCTGCCGAGTCTGAACTTATTATATCATATCCATAGAGGTGATAAAAGTAAAAAATCCGCAAATTTGCCAAACAGATGTTGACAAATCTGTCTAACGGCGTTAGACTAAAACTGTCTAACAACATTAGACAACAAATATTAAACTCAAACTGGTAGTTTCGTAATTCTTTAATTAATAAATAATAAAGCTGCATAAAGGAGATATTTAAAATGGAGCAATGCAAATTAGGCGAAATGGAGCAGCGTTTTGCTGATATGATATGGGAAAATGCACCGATTGCGTCAGGACAGCTCGCGAAAATGTGCGCGGACGCCTTTGGCTGGAAGCGTACGACTGCGTACACCATGCTGAAAAGACTCTGCGACAGGAAAATATTTGCTAATAGTAATGGACTGGTTACGGTTCTGATGTCCAGAGATGAATTTCAGTCGGCACGTGGAGAACAGTTTATCAATGAGAATTTCGACGGCTCCCTGCCGCTGTTTCTGGCAGCTTTTTCACGGAGAAAGAAACTTAGCGGAAAAGAAGTAGAGGAACTGAAAAAGCTGATTGACGAATATGA
Source organism: Lachnospiraceae bacterium (assembly GCA_029062885.1). Taxonomy (GTDB): domain Bacteria; phylum Bacillota; class Clostridia; order Lachnospirales; family Lachnospiraceae; genus UBA3282. The sequence goes on along the minus strand of JAIDPH010000059.1, from coordinate 84 downwards.
AGAAAACGAAGAAGAGGAAGGATAAAACTGATGGAGCAATTATTTATAAGAATTTTGAATATGAGTCTTACAGCAGGAATATCG
>JAIDPH010000058.1 GCA_029062885.1 Lachnospiraceae bacterium | reverse complement strand
ATTTACTGTTTTCCGCCTATGGGAACGCCGGACGGAGGGGCGTATACAACAGCGGAAGATATGAATCTTTTTTTGACTGCGATACAAAAGAATATCCTGCTGGATGATACTCATGCAAAACTGCTTCTTACGGCTCACTGCCCATATACACGGGAAAAAGAATGGTGGGGGATTCCCGGATTATATGAAAGAAACGGTTATGCATTTGAGTTTCTTTTCCTTCAGGATAGTAAAGAGCCTTTCTGCATCTATAAAGACGGGCAGAATGACGGCGTTGCCGCCAGATTTAGCTATTATCCGAAAGAAGACATATCGGTGACTATCTTGTCGAATCAGGATTGCGACGTTTGGGATATGACAAAACAGATACAGACGGAAATATATAATTTGTGTTATTTACATTGATGGAGGTAATCAATTAAAAAACAGTACGAAAGGAAATAAAATGAAACTGTGCATTGTAGAAGCTCCATGCAGAGCCTGAGGAGACTGCATGGAGGAACAGCATTATGCTGATATCCTCAGACTTTGCTTCTGACTTGAGAAATACTTAATGAAAAAGGAGCAAAGAAATGAAAAATATTAAGCAGAATGAATTGCTTGAGTTGAGGGATTTTTTTATTCTTTGGAGTACCCAGAGTATATCTCAACTCGGCAGTAGTATAACAGCATTTGCACTAACTTTATGGCTGTATGAGAAGACAGGTTCTTCGTTAAGCACAGCGACGCTTACTATATGTTCTTATGCACCATATGTATTAATGAGCATATTTGCCGGAGCGTTGACAGATAGGTTTAATAAAAAGAAGACAATGCTTGGCTGTGACATATTTGCAGTAATATGTACAATAATTGTATTTGTATTATTTAGGGCAAATTGTTTGATGGTACGGCATTTATATGTTTTAAATGCGATTTCAGGATTAATGAATACAGTACAACAACCTGCTTCAGAGGTTGCTATGACACTTATCATTCCTGAACAGTATTATCAGAAAACAAGCGGGCTTCGCTCATTGTCAAGATCGTTGGTATCCATATTGAATCCTTTGATTGCCACAGCAATGTACTCATTTGCAGGACTCAATGGAGTAATCGCAGTTGATGTTGGAAGCTTTATAATTGCATTTGTAGCATTACTGTTTTTTATCAGGATTCCGGAAAAAGAGAATGATAAGAGCGAAAGTGTACTTAACCTTGCAAAAGAAGGACTTGCGTTTTTGAGAGAAAATCCCATGATTATGACACTAATATTATTTATGTCGGGTGTCAATCTGATAGCTTCAGCTTTTGATGCGACTTTGCCCGGTTATGTGATTCCTAATCCGAAAGGTGGTTCATCTGTTCTGGGAATTGTTACATCATGTTCTGGTGTTGCTATGATTATTGGAAGTCTGATTGTGTCAGCCATACCAAAACCGAAAGACAGGGTAAAAGTCATTTATCTGACAATGCTGTTTTCGCTGGGAACTGAAAATTTTTTGCTGGCATTTTCCAGAGAGCCGGTATTATGGTGCATTGGACAGATTATTGGCTGGGTTCTTGTACCGGTTATGAGTGCAAATTTAGATGTGATTCTAAGGACTGCTATTCCAACGGAATTACAAGGGCGAGTTTATGCATGCCGCAATACGTTTCAATTTTTTACTATTCCTATAGGCTTGTTTGTGGGTGGTTACATGGTAGATAATGTATGCGAACCGTTTATGAGCGAATTTGGTAACATGTCAATTCTAAAAACACTCTTTGGCATGGGCAAGGGTTCCGGAGCTGCACTTATGATGTTTGTACTTGGTGTAAGCGGAAGTCTGTTATGTATAATTACAGGTAAGAAATTGAAGAAATATCAATATATCGAAAAATAATTATACATCTCTATCTAGGGGCGATTTATCTCGCCCCTTTATCTAGAATTTACTTTTTAACTTCAATTAATGCAATGCACAACATTTCAGCGGTATAATATTTCACCCTTTACTTGAAATAAACTGTTCCAAATTAATGTCACGATTATATTTTAGGGATGCTTTTTTATCTTTACTAAGAATGATATCATTCAAATTCAAATTATTTAAAGCGGCAATTGCAACAACATAATGGATTACATCTGCCAGTTCATTACCTAATTGAATATCTAAATCTTCTGAATCTGTTTTCTTTCTTCCGTTACGTTTATTAAGGATTTCCGCTGTTTCTCCAATTTCTTCAACTAATTTCATAAATAGGCTTTGCTCGTCTACCTTATTTGCATAGAGTTCGGATAAATACGATTCCAATTCTTTAATAGTAACTTTCATTCACTTTTCTCCTGGTATTATCTTAGATTTTTAAATTCTTTTTCATCCAAATATGAGGGCATCCTTCAACATCATCAATATCGCCAAACTCAGTAAAACCTGATTTCTGATAAAAAGCAGATGCTCTGCATTGTGCATGCAAAGCAATGCTTTGTCCCCCATTTTTTTCAACATACTTTTCCGCTTCTTTGACTATATCAGAACCTATATTTTTCCCGCGATATTCTTTGATAACTGCAAGCCTGCCTAATATATATGTATTCATCTCTGCATCCCAAAATATGCGGCAGGTTCCGATTGGTTTTTTATTCTCGTCAAACATTACAATATGTGCAACCGTTTCATCTATATAATCAAATTCATCATTAAATCCCTGCTCATCTACAAATACTTTCTGCCTGATTTTTTTTGCATAATCGGGAATACCATCATATATCACTGTTTCCATTACAAATTTATCCTCCTAAAGAACGGTTTCACTTGGTTTGGGTATAAAACAGCGCCGATTTCTCAAAAGTGAATCTCGGCGCTGTTATTAATATACAACTATGGCATTGCGATGACACATGTGTCACATGCCTGATTCGTCTGTGCTGCCGACGAATTTTATCCCATCGTCACAACAACATCATACTTTTCTTTGCCTGCAACATAAGGAATAACGCAGCCTTCCACATTCTGACCGTCAACAGTAATGGATTTGATTCCCTTTTCCACATTATCAGGATTAACTACCTTGATATTGTATGTTCCTTCGCGGAATTTTCTGGTCAGTTCGAAATCGCCGAATCCTTTAGGCACGCAAGGATTGATGCTGAGTCCATTATGCGTAGGATATACGCCCAGGATGTACTGTGAAACATTTACAAATGTCCATGCAGCAGTACCGGTCAGCCAGCTGTTCTTAGCTTCGCCGTGGAACTTAGCGTCTGCGCCTGCAACCATCTGTGAATATACATAAGGCTCTGTTCTGTGAATCTCACTGATTTCTTCTACATAAGCAGGGCAGGTCTTCTGATAGATTTCAAAAGCTCTGTCGCCTCTGCCGATTACGGTTTCAGCTATGGATACCCATGGATTGTTATGGCAGAAGATACCGGCATTCTCTTTATAGCCCGGAGGATATGAAGAAACCTCGCCAAGCTCTAAGTGGTACTTGGTATAAGCGGGCTGTAAAATCATAACGCCGTACTTTGTATCCAGTTTTTCTTTTACGGAATCCAAAGCTTTCTTTGCATGGCCTTCTTCTACGCCGATTCCTGCAAGTACGCAGAAGCCTTGAGGCTCGATGTAAATCTGACCTTCCTCACATTCTTTGGAGCCGATTTTATGGCTGTATGCGTCATAAGCACGTACGAACCAGTCGCCGTCCCAGCCGTCTTTTAAGACAGCATCATACATTTTCTTCACTTCGTCCCTTGCTCTGTCAGCTTCAGCCTGATCGTTCATAAGCTCGCATAACTGAGCATATTCTTCACCGTATTTTACAAACATACCGGCGATGAATACGGATTCTGCAACAGGTCCCTCTGAAGGTCCGAAGGTCTGGAAAGATTCACCCGGATGCTCGGAGAAGCAGTTCAGGTTCAGACAGTCATTCCAATCCGCACGACCGATAAGCGGCAGATTGTGAGGTCCTTTATGTGTTACGATATAATCAAATGAGCGTTTCAAATGGTTCATCAGAGGCTTAGCCAGTGACATATCGTTATCAAAAGGAACATTCTCAGTCAAAATAGAGGTATCACCGGTTTCACGGACATATGCTGAAGTTCCTGCAATCAGCCACAGCGGGTCATCGTTGAAACCGCTTCCGATATCGGAGTTGCCTTTCTTGGTAAGAGGCTGGTACTGATGATATGCGCTGCCGTCCTGGAACTGAGTGGAAGCTATATCAATAATTCTCTGCCTTGCTCTGTCCGGAATAAGATGTACGAAACCAAGCAGATCCTGACATGAATCCCTAAATCCCATACCACGGCCGATTCCTGACTCGTAATATGAAGCGGAACGCGACATATTGAAGGTAACCATACACTGATACTGATTCCAGATATTTACCATGCGGTCAACCTTATCGTTGGAAGATTTTACGCTGTATTTGGAAAGAAGCGCTTTCCAGTAATCATTAAGTTCTGCAAAAGCCTTGTCCACGTCAGCGTCGGTCTGATATTTTGCAAGCATGGCGTCTGCGGGTTTCTTATTAATGATGCCGGGAGCTTCCCATTTCTCATTCTCAGGATTCTCTATGTAACCAAGTACGAATACGAATGATTTGGTCTCACCCGGAGCCAGTTTAACGTTGATTTGGTGGGAAGCGATTGGTGACCAGCCGCTTGCCATGGAGTTAGTGCATTTACCGTTCTCGACAGCCTCAGGATTGGCTGCGCCGCGATAAGCGCCTAAGAAAGCGTCACGGCTGGTATCGAAACCGTCTACAGGAGTGTTGACGGAATAAACAGCATAATGATTTCTACGTTCCCTGTACTCTGTCTTATGGTAAATCGTAGAGCCGATTACTTCCACTTCGCCGGTGCTTAAATTTCTCTGGAAGTTTCTGGAATCATCATCGGCATTCCACAAACACCACTCAACATATGAGAACAGAGAAACATTTTTCTCCGAATCGCCTTTGTTGGTCAGTTTTACCTGACTGATTTCGCAGTTATCATTCATCGGAACGAATGTTAATACAGAAGCTTCAAGATTATTTTTGGAACCGTTGAAACGGCTGTAACCGATTCCGTGACGGCATTCGTAACTGTCCAGTTCAGTCTGGGTAGGCTTCCAACCCGGATTCCAAATGCTGTCGCCGTCTTTTACATAGAAATATTTACCGTTGATGTCATTGGGTACATCATTATAGCGGTAACGTGTCATACGCAGCAGTTTGGCATCTTTATAGAAAGTATAGCCACCGCAGGTATTGGAAATAAGGGTAAAAAATTCGTTGCAGCCTAAATAGTTAATCCAGGGCAACGGAGTCTTGGGTGTGGTGATGACATATTCACGATTGGCGTCATCAAAAAATCCAAATTTCATATTGAGTAATCCTCCTATACATTATATATTTATAAATTTTTCTTATAAAAATATATAAGAAAATTATATCGAAAAAATCCTGTAATTGCAATACGAATCGTAAGGAGTTTGACAAGCTTAAATGATACTTTTTCTGGTACTAATTAATAGAAATTTAAGAATGCTGTCATGGTAAAATGGAAAATATTATGATAAAATGTGAATAGTACAAGAAAACATCGCGAATATAAAGTAAGGTATGAATATGGATAAAAGAGCATTTATGGAAAAACTGCAACGAGCCCTTGCCGGCGGATTAAACAGCGCTCAAGTGGCGGATAATATGCGGTACTATCAGGATTATATCGAGTCTGAGATAAGAAAAGGAAGGTCTGAAGCAGACGTACTTGCGCAGTTGGGAGATCCGAGATTACTGGCTAAGAGTATCATAGAGGCAAATAAACGCGGCGGAGAAAGCTATGGCTCTAACAGAGAGTATGATGAGGAAGTAGCAGACAATTCGGTATCAGGAAAAAAGGTTAGGAACTTTGATTATGGTTTCCAGTTACCCGGCTGGCTTGCAATGCTGATTGCGACAGTTTTGGTGTTAATTGTGATTGGTATTGTGACTTCACTGCTTTCTATATTTTTACCGGTTATTATCGTAGCGCTTATAGGAATTTTGATAGTGAAGCTTATTCAAAACGCATTTAATGGAGTTAATAATAAAAAATAGTACTAAAGTACTATATTTGGCATGAATACTTTCTGACTAATACTGTAATAC
>JAIDPH010000057.1 GCA_029062885.1 Lachnospiraceae bacterium | reverse complement strand
GGGTAGAGACTGCAAATATAAAGAAAAACCGAATTTACCACATTATTTATGCTATTATGGCTGTATTTTTTATTCTCATGTTGATATGGGCGGCAGTGGCAAACCGCGGGAAGTCGCCGTCAACTTTGCTGTCCGAGGGCAATATTGCCTTTGACGAGGGATGGTATCTGGAAGATGGCAGTACGGCGGATGTCAGTCATTTAAATAAGATTTCCTCTGTGGAGCCATATCAGGAACAGAGTGTCTACAACAGTTTACCAGATGATTTAGAAGAAGGGATTTCCCTGTGTTTCCGCTCCAAAAACATTTATTATCAGGTATATGTGGACGGAGAACTGCGATATGAACCGTTGCGGCGGGAGAGCAGTGTCTATAATAAATCATTTGGAAACAGATGGAATTATGTTCCGCTTTACTTGAGCGATGCCGGAAAAATTGTGGAAGTGCGTTTTCATACTGTATATGATGGCGGACGGGCATGCATAGACAATCTTTATCTGGGCTCTGCTGCCGGAGAGATTGTCAGCACATTTACGGGTAAGGCTGTGGCTTTTTCCACATGTCTGCTTATATTGTTTGTCGGGCTGCTCCTAATCGTGGCGGACATTCCGGCCAATATGCAGATGCATAAAAATCACGAACTGCTTTACCTCGGTTTGTTTGCTATAAGCATTGCGCTCTGGTGTCTGGCGGAGACAAATCTGTTGCAGTTTTATACAGATGACAGCAGGATTATTCAGCTTCTGTCCTGTTGTGCTTTGATTATGATTCCTATCCCACTGATACTTTACCTGGATGCAGCATTTGGTTTTAAAAAGAAGGCGGTAGTCCCGGTTATCTGCGGACTGTCCGCAGCGGAGTTTGTTATTTGTACTGTACTGCATTTCACAGGAGTGATGGATTACCATGAGACACTGACTTTTTCCAGCGTTATGGTGGCGATTTCGGCATTTTTACTGTTTTTTTCTATCATGAAAAATGCGTTATGGAAGGGAAAAAGCAAGATAAGGAATATTTATAGGGTGTTGCGCACCGTTGGATTCATGGGGCTTAGCATTGCCGCGGTGATAGATATTTTTAGATATTATCGTGGCAGCACAAACGACAACGCCATGTTTGTGCGAATCGGTCTGCTGATTTTTATAATATGCTATGGCAGCTCAAGCTTAGAGAGAATGATAAACGCAGTAAAGCTTGGGGTACAGTCGGAGTTTGTAAGCCAGCTTGCGTACCGGGATGGTCTGACGGGTATCGGAAACCGGACAGCTTTTCAGGAGCGGCTGGTAGAGCTCGAAAAAGAAAAGCAAAATACTTCAGGAATTGCTATTATTATGTTCGACGTAAATGACCTGAAACTTGTAAACGACAATCAAGGTCATCAGAAGGGGGATGAACTTCTGGTGCGTAGCTCGGAAATCATTACGACCGCAGTGGAATCCGTGGAAGGAAGCTGCTACAGAATTGGCGGCGATGAGTTCGTAGGCATTTTGAGCGGCGAGGATGTGACCGGACGCTGTGAAAAGATTGTTGTAAACTTTACCAAAGCCATGGAAGAATATAATGCCGTGAAGGGGCAGCCTTTCCGCATCAGTATCGCCAGCGGCTATGCTGTCTACGACAAGCTTGATGAGGAGGAAATGCTGATGGACGTATATCAACAGGCGGACGTCCGTATGTATGAAAATAAGAAAATGATCAAGGCGAAGAGAGGAAGATGATACTAATGAAGAAGATTTTCGGCAAAAAGAAGATAGTAATGATTGTGCTTGGCATATTACTCGCAATCATTCTTTTAGTACCTGAAACTTGGGCATATCGTGATGGCGGAACTGTTGAGTACCATGCAATTTTGTACAGTGTAAAATTTGTGCATGCTATGGCGCCGGACGATTACGAACGGGACTATATTGAAGGAACGGTTGTTACTATTTTAGGGATCAAAGTATTCGATAATGTTGATTGGGAGAAGGAAAACTGAAAAATGGAACGGAAAATAAAGACCGCTGTTGTCGGCTGCGGCATGATCAGTAACATATATATAAAAAACTTAAAGAACCTGTTTTCTATCATTGATTTGGTGGCAGTGGGCAACCGAAGCCGGGCGGCAGCGGAAGAAAAGGCCAGGATTTATGGCATTGACCGCGTGATGACTATCGATGAGATTGCAGCATCGGATGAAATCGAGCTGGTGGTGAACCTTACGCCGGCTTATGTGCATTACGACATCATCAAGAAGATGCTGCTTAACGGAAAACATGTCTGGACGGAAAAAACTATGACCGCCACGTTGGACGAAGCTCGTGAACTGGTGAAAATTGCAGAAGAAAAGGGTTTGTATCTGGGTGTGGCTCCGGATACCGTGCTTGGAGCAGGGCTGCAGACTGCCCGCCGTGCCATTGAGACAGACATGATTGGTGCGATTTCCTCCGGGATTGCCGTCATAAACCGCAATCAGACATTGAATTCTGAATATTACACTTTCCTGCGCGGCGAAGGCGGCTCTCTGCCCTATGATGTGGGTGTTTATTACATTGCTGCGTTACTCAGTCTGCTGGGACCGGTGAAGTCTATTCGTGCTTTTGGTATGCCTGCACCGCTTCATACCCCGGAATTTATGTATTTAGGTGCAGAAGAGAAGCCGTGGCAAATTCCCGGCAGCAATGTAATTTCTGCGTCTCTGCAATTTGAGTGCGGCGCACTGGTCAGTGTGTTGTTCGACGGTAATACCGTTAATGCACCACAGCACAATATTACTCTGTTTGGAAGCCGCGGTATCTTGAAGATTGGTGATCCTAATACATTCGACGGTACGGTATCGCTTGTATACGCTGACGAGCCGGAATGTACGCTGCCATTCACTCATGGATATAACGGCGTAAATACTATCAAGGAATCTCCTTTTGATTTTTACGGGCATCGGGGAGTCGGCGTGGCTGAAATGGCCTATGCTATCCTCGCGGGCCGCCCAAATCGCTGTAGTAAGGAATATGGCCTGCACTGTTTGGAAGTGCTTGCGGGAATGGAAGAATCCGCTGCAACCGGTAAGACAATAGAACCAGCTTCACGTTTCGTAATGAAACCTCTTGCACCCGGTTATTATTCTTCTTTTATGGGTGGTCAGGGACGTGCGGACGCGGAAAGGTCGCTGATGTATTGAGGGTGGAAAACTATATTAATATAAGTCTGTGTATACAACATAATGGTTAATATAATCCCCTGATGAACTGAATATCCCATGTACAATCTGCTCCCATGTTACGGTATCGTTGTTTGTCAATACATACCGTACATAGGAGGTATAAATCGCATCCGGAGTTTCGGCTTGCCCTTCATATTTCATTAAATATTTATATGTCTTAACATTTTCATGACCCTCATCATACCCGCGTATGGTGTAGCTTGTTCCGTCAAAAATCAGGTCTCTTATGAATAACACAGGATAATCGTCTTTTGCGGATTTATAATATTCCGGGTCACATTTGGATGGGTCAAGTGTATAATAAAAGCCCAATCGAACCGTCGCTTCTTTTCCGGCGTTTACCGTTTTCATAAATTTATCCCATATTTCCTGCCCGGACGTGATATCGCTGCTTTCGTACACAATACAACCGTCTTCTTTTGCCTGTTCTAAACTGTAATCTGCCGGAAGCGATTCCAGCGGAATTTTTTCGGGATTATGTTTAGAACTACAGCCTGTTATAGTTAATACGAATATCATGGCAAGGATAATTGGTACTATTTTTTTCATATATAACACTTCCTTTATGAGATTACTATACGGGAAATACATATAACAGTCAAGAAATGGTATATGTTTATAAGGGAAATGCTTTATAATTTAGAATTGGTTGTTAATTGATTGTTTTTTATAGTATATTATGAAAAGATGTATAATATATGGGACGGTTTTTAATAGATTATTTTGGAGAAAATACCATAAATTATTCCAATATCAGATAATTACGAAACTCCAAATTACCAAAATGCAGTTGTACAATATATACAAAACAAAAGCAGGGTGCTATGGAGCCGTCGGTACTTAGGCTGCGTATTTTGCAGCCTTATGTACCGCTACGAGCGACAATGCAGCGCAAGCGTGCCCTGCGTTGATTTGTATATATTGTACAACGGACTATTTGAAAAAGTGAGTTTTGCAATCACCTATATTCCAATGTATTTAAAAAGGAGCAACCACATGCAATATAAAATCCTGATCATTGACGACGACAAAGAACTTCTCAAAATGCTGAGAAAATACTTCGAAATAAAAAAATACGAAATAATCACAGCAGAGAACGGCACCGATGGCCTAAACAAAATAAATCTACACCCGGATATCATATTACTGGATATAAATATGCCTAAAATTGACGGAATAGAAGTATGCCGCAGGATACGTGATAAAGTATCCTGTCCCATCATATTTTTAACAGCGCGGGTAGAGGAACAGGACATTGTTAACGGACTTTCATCGGGTGGTGATGATTACATTTTAAAACCATTTAATTTAAAAGAGCTTGATGCAAGGATTACAGCGCACCTGAAACGGGAGGAACGGCGTAAGAGCAGTACAGAATGTTGTTTTCAGGGAGAATTATCGATTGATTATAAGGCAAAGACAGTGCAAATTCATGAAAATTATCTGGAACTGACAAAACTGGAATACGCAATCATTGAATTTTTATCCATGAATCCGGGAATGGTTTTTGATAAAGAAAGGATTTATGAAAAGGTCTGTGGATTTGATGCAGAAGGCGACAGCAGAGTAATTACAGAACTAATCCGCAGAATCAGAAATAAATTCCAAAAATATACAGAAACGGAATATATTGAAACAGTATGGGGGATGGGGTACCGATGGATAAAATAAGAAATCTTTCTGTGAGAAAAACAATTCTTTTATATATGGCTGTTGCTTTAATTTGCAGTTATATTCTTTCTGTATTCATAGTCGGAATAGCCACACGGACACAAATGAATATCTGGTGGAAATATGTAGATAAGGAAGCATTTATTAAAGAAGTAGAAAGCAAAGGACCATATTCTGTAACAAATATTCCAAGACCAAATAGGTATGAGATGACGAAGTCAGACTGCTTTGTAACAGAACTTTGCGATTTTTTAGAGACTTATACGATATTGATTCTGTCTATGGCGGGAAGCTGCGCGGCAGTTTTTCTTTTTTACCGGAATAAGTTGAAAAATCCGATTGAAGAGCTGGCTTTAGCTTCGAAAAAAATTGCGGGAAATAATTTGGATTTTAACATCACATATGAGAGTAAGGACGAAATGGGCGTACTTTGTATGGAGTTCGAGCGAATGCGGGAGCAGCTTGCCCGGAACAACCGTATATTGTGGAAAAATATTGAGGAGGAAAAGCTGCTGCGGGCGGCTATTGCACACGACATACGCTCTCCGTTGTCTGTTTTGAAAGGATATCAGGAGATGTTGACGGAGTACCTGCCAAGTGCAGAAATAGACATGGAACAGGCAATGGAAATGCTGTCAGAAAGCAGACGTCAGATAGAACGTATGGACACTTTTGTAGAAGCAATGCGGAAAATGAGCAGTCTGGAAAATCGAGAGCCGGCTGCGGGTAAGATTTCTGCCGGACAACTAGAGACAGATATCCGGGCGGAAATTACTATTTTGGAAAAAGAGTATGGAAAAAAATGTATTTTACTGGTACCGAAATCAGATGAAATATTTTGCGGAGATAAGGAAATCGTTTTGGAGGTGACGGAAAATCTGCTGTCGAATGCCCTTCGTTATTGTAAGAATCAGGTTGAAATTATGGTGAATGTTGAATATTCAGAATTAAGCATTAACGTCAGTGATGATGGGGAGGGATTTAAAGAAGATGCAGAAAAAATCACGGAAGCGTTCTATGGGCAGAATGCGAAAGACAGCCTGAAACATGCAGGCATCGGAATGTATATAAGCAGGATGTACTGTGAAAAGCATGGCGGAAAATTAGTTTTGGAAAATGATGAACAGGAAGGAGCTGTAGTAACAGCAATATTCCGTCGGATTGTGTAAGCGGTCCGGCGGTTTTTCTTTTCCGTTGTCTTTTTGTTGTCATTCCCTTTTTATAATGAAGCCATAAAGAAAAAGGGAGGATGACTTATGTGGTCAATTTTGAAAAGAGAGGTTAAAAATTATTTAAAAAGACCTCTGTTCTGGATTGGTATCGCAGTTGTAGTTATAATGGTGTTTCTAAATGTAGGTCCATACTTGAATATCCATTATCTTGCAGAAGGGGAAGAGATTGTGAATGATTATCCGGAAATCTTTTGCGATGCAGATGTTTATGAAGGATATGTGCCGACAGAAGAAGGGCTGAGGCGGGAAATATGGGAAGAACAGATAAAGGAAACCCTGATTTCAGCAATGGAGATGGACGATACCGAAGCACAATCTGTTATCGATGAAATGAAGGAAATGGATATTATGGCAGCCAGCGAGTATCTGGAAAAATACAGATTCTATGGAGCATATTATACTTATCAGAATACGGCTTATCATAAGGGAACGCGTGAAGAAATCAATTCTTACATTGCCGAAAAATTGGAGAACAGAACATTTTCGTTCTATTTTTCACGAAAGTTTGCAGATTTTGCGGGAGTGATGATGGGATTTTTTGCAACAGTTTTATTTTCCGTTTTGTTTATGCAGGATACGAAGAAGAATAACTATGAGCTTCTCCATACAAAACCTGTCAGTGCAGGAAACTATCTGTTAGGCAAAGTGGGCGGCGGCTTTGCAGTCAGCATTATTATACTCTCAGTCTTAAATCTTATATTCTTTGTTTTATGTTCATTATTAACGAAAAACAACGGATTTGAAGTAAGGCTGACGGATTTCTTATTGGCAACCTGTTATTATATTCTGCCGAATATGCTGATGATTATAAGCGTCTATAGCTTAATTTCACTGTTATTTAAAAGTCCGCTGCCGGCAGTGCCGCTTTTGTTTCTTTATATGGTGTATTCGAATATGGGCAGCAGGAATGCCGAAGGTGTGTATGGTTATTATGGCATGCCGTTAGCAATTATGGTGCGGTTTCCGGGGAGATTTTTTGATACTGCCCCCCCTCCGATGGTATTGCTTAACCAGAGTTTTTTAATCATAGCTTCCGCAGGAATTATTTTTATCTCCATACGGATATGGAAAAGGAGGCGGGTATATTGAAATACGAAATGAAAATAGCGCTTCCTATTTATAAAATTGTCTATGCAGCATTTTTTACCGTGATGTTAAGCATTGTCAGAGGGGTTGCTTACACTAATGAAATTGGGATTGCACTGGAACCTCCAATGGCATTACTTGCAGTTTCTTTTTGTGCAGATACCTATACGCAGGAGATTACAAGCAAACGGTCAGAAATACAAAGGCTTTGTCCTATGCAAAAGAGAATGTATTGTATATACAAAAGACTTGTGATACAGGGAATATTCCTGTTGACTGTTTCGGTCATTGGATATGGGCTGTTTTTCCTTTTTCAAAAACCAATAACATTTGAAATAGATAAAGGTATTGTAGAAAACGAAATATATCAATTTCTCATATACTTTGCGGCTATTATTGTCACACTCGGATTCTGGGGGCTTTTATCGAATCTGCTTTCCTGTATATTTCGGAATATGTGGGTGGGAATCGGTGGCTGTCTGATGTTGCTGCTCACTACAATTTCCATTCTTGGTGACAGATATTTAGGAGCATGGAACTTATTTTCCTATACATTCAGAGATGTAGAGAACAGCGGAGACTTTAGCTGGATATGCGGAAAAATTGTTTGTATATGTATCGGAATGATAATGGGGGCAATATTGCCAAAGATAATTGAGAAAAGAGGTTGAGAAAGGAGTTTGGTTTTATATGGGAATTACAATTGAGGATTTAACAGTAACATTTAAGAATAAAGTAACGGCAATCGACCACGCCAATCTGGAGATTCCAAAGGGAATCTTCGGGCTGTTAGGAGAAAACGGGGCAGGAAAGACAACGTTGATGAGGGTATTGACGACAGTGTTATCGCCTACAAGCGGAACCGTAACCCTTGACGGAATACTATACAGCGAAGGAAATTATGAGAAAATACAGAGAAAAATAGGGTATCTGCCACAGGAAATAGACTTGTATCCGGGCTTGACAGTACAGGAATGTCTGGAATATATGGGGGATTTATCAGGTATTCCCCGAAAGATATGCAAAGAGCGCATTGGGTACTACCTTGAAAAAACAAGTCTGTCAGAGCATAGAAAAAAGAAAATAAAACACTTATCAGGAGGAATGAAACGAAGAG
>JAIDPH010000056.1 GCA_029062885.1 Lachnospiraceae bacterium | reverse complement strand
TGAAATGATTGCTGAAAATGCCGCTATCCGTTCTACACGACTCGAGCGTCTTAAATATCATGGGATGGTAGATGCGCAGAAGGAAGCGGATGAAATAAATGCAGCAGCCAGCAAGGAAGCCATTGGCATGTTGATTGGCGAAGCCAAGGATCATGTTGACGAGACTCTTGAAGAGCAGCAGGAAGCAGCGAAAAAGAAGGCGGAAGAGAAAGAAGAACAGGAAGAAAAACTCGAAGAGCAAAGAGAAGAAAAAGAAGAATTTCAGGAGCAGCTTGAGATTAAGCGTGAAGAAACTAAAGATGCAGAAGAAGCCAGAACAGAGCAACGCAAGAGTGCCAGAGAGCAGGAAGATTTGCTTGAAGCTGCGGAGGCAAATTATACCGGTGCGGAGTCTCTTCCTTCACAGATAAAAGCAGAAATCAAAGATATGCTACAGAAAATGAAACTTCTTGACGAAGATTTAAAGGGTGCGAAGGTAGACGATACGGTATAGTAAAGATTTTGATTTGAGTATAAATCGGAAATAGAAATCCGGGTGTGGAAATTCACATCCGGATTTCTAATATCACCTTTACAGACAAAATATTTCCATCCATTTCTGCGCTGATACTTCCACCCATAGCCTCTATGAGCCGCTTACATATATATAGTCCGATACCGCTTCCCTTATTTCTTGATTTATCCTGTGTATAAAATCTGTCAAATATGTGCACGACATCGACATAAGAGCTAACAGGATTAGACACAATTATTATTACATGTTCATTTTCCTGACAGATACGAAAAGCTATATCTTTGCTTGTGTACTTCACACCGTTTGAAATCAGGTTTTGAATTACCCTGTTCAGCATATTTGGGTCGGCTGAAACAATAACCGTTTTATCAGAATCTTCAAAATGCGGAGAGATGCCTTTTTCCTCGAAGAAGGGGTGGTTGGCAAGTATTTGTTCACAAATCACTCCTGCAACATCTACGTTTTCTAATTTTGGAGTGCAGTCATGCGATTCAATTACCGATAATTCAAAAAAGTCATTAATCAGCGAGTTGCAATAACGTGTTCGCTCCAAACAGATATTTATGATTTCTCTGATTTGTTCATCTTCACATTCTTTTTCTGCCAGTTGCAGATAGCCTATTACAGCGGTCAGTGGTGTTTTCATATCATGCGATATGTCCGCTATGGAAGATTTCAAAGCGGCAGAAGAAGCATTGCTTTTGATGATTGTCTGTTGTATCTGTTCAAGCAGTTCATTAATATTCTGTGCGACGATTTCAATGTCGTGGTCTACGAACTCAACAGTCACAAGCCTGGTCTGTTCTCTGCTTAGCTGTTTGGATATATATTTTAACTGTTTCTTTAACACATAATGTTTTGCCGCCAAAATTGCGACAGCGGCAGAAAGTATTAAGATAAACATATATTCCATCGCTGTCAGCCTCCTGCTCTATTTTATTTCTGCTTTTCTGAATGTAAATATGGCAATTGTTAAAAATACCACCATGGTAACTAATGCGCTGATTCCTGAAAATACTAAATTTTCTACGTTATTGTCCAGTACAAAGCAGAATGGGGACATTGTAAAGATCTTTGCATCGGTATAGTTTCGCAGGATATTACAGCATACAGCGGCACATATGGCGGACAGTGCAATGGATTCTGACAATTTCTTTGTCGTAAAAGAAATCAAAATTACACCGCTTATTATTGCCGTCATCTGTATCAACACGGTCAGCAGCCATAAAGCATTTTCCGGGCTGAGCACACTGGCATCAAATCCTCGAACTATGGAAAATGCAAGTACAGTGGATATAATATATGTGAAATGTAGCAGTGCCGCCAAAATACATGCAGATGTCATTTTGGAAAACAGAACATGAAAACGACTATAGCCTAGCTTTATTTCATTACAGATAGTACGATTGGAGAACCCCTTTCCTATAAATAACGCAGTGACAATAGCTATTATAAATACCAATGAAGTATCACAGACTGTATTGGAAAATACAACAGCTGTATTGTCGTTAGTTTCAAAAAACTCAGTACCGATTTTGTAACCATACATATATCCAACCACAAACATGAAAATTACAGCTATATAACCGAGTTTAAATTTCTTCAGTTTATAAAATTCAATTTTTAACAAATTAATCATTGCGCTTACCTCCTGTTATGGAAAGAAAATATTCTTCAAGAGTTTGTCCGCATACGGACAGTTCGCTGACTGCAATTTTATTCCGAATTAAAACCTGAGAAATCTGCTGTGGTTCATTTGTAAATGCATATATATGCAAAGTACGGTCATTAATTACTTTATAATCGAAAATATTCAATTCCTTTTCAATGACAGTTACACACTCCGGCAGATTGTCAGTACAAATCCTTACATAGTTTTCACACTTCGATTCCAGTTGTTTATGAGAAAGAGTTTCTATAATTTTACCTCTGTGTATTATGATATAATCCGTTGCCAATAGGTACAGCTCACTCAAAATATGACTTGAAATAAGCATTGTAATTCCACGCTCCTCATTTAGCTTATTCAATAGAGCACGGAGCGCAGAAATATTTTTCGGGTCCAGTCCGTTGACAGGCTCATCAAGGATTAACAGTTCAGGTCTCCCAATAAGTGCCAGCGCAATACTCAGTCGTTGTTTCATACCCATGGAAAACTCTTTTACTTTTTTATTCCTTACATCATATAAATCTAACAGTTTCAGCATTTCATCGCATATAGATTTGTCAGGATTTCCAAGCAATATCCGGTATAATTCAAGATTGCGATATGCTGAAAACTCCGGATATAAAGCCGGTTCCTCTATAGTGCTCCCGATATTCTTTCGAAGAGCCTGAATGTCCTCATGTTCTGTCTTTCCGAAAATAGAATAAGTTCCCGATGTAGGAAAAGAAAGTCCTGCGAGTATACGCATGAGTGTTGTCTTACCTGCACCGTTTTCGCCAATAAAACCATAAATATGCCCTACTTTTAAATTGATGGAAATGTCGTCCAAAGCCTTAAAATGGCGATAGGACTTAGAAATATGGTTTGTTTGTAATATTATATCTTCCATGATAATAACCACCTCCGAGTACAATACTACACGGTAATGTTAAGATGATTCTTCACAAATATTAAAGAAAATCTAAAGATACACAGTTATCACTTGATGAGTCGGTATCCCATGCCGTACACTGTTTCGATATACTTGTTGTCTGTATGCGCAGCAATTTTCTTACGAAGATTGCTGATATGGACATTCATTGTGTTATCTTCCTGTAGATAGTCCTCGCCCATTATAATTTCATAAAGTGTGCGCTTTGAAAAAATCTTGGCGGGATTTTTCATCAAAAGCTCCAGTATGGCATATTCTGTAGCGGTACATACCAGCTCTTCATCATTTATAAAAACGCGTTTTGAATCAGTTTTTATAACAAACTCACGAAAAACAATCTCATTGGTTTCCTGCTGTGCAGTCCTGCGGAGTACGGCCTGAATCCGTAAAAGAACTTCGTCAATATCAAAAGGTTTAGTTATATAGTCGTCTGCACCGAGTCGAAGGAGTTCTATCCTGTTTTGAGTTTCGTCTTTGGCGGATAATACAATAATAGGAGTAGTATTTATCCGGCGCAATTCTTTGATAATATCCTCACCGGATTTTTCCGGTAGCATTAAATCTAATAGGATAAGGCTGTAATCTTCATGCATGCACATAGTGAGGCCGTCTGCACCATTGTAAGCGCTGTCGGCGGTATATCCGCTTTTTTCAATGATGCTGCGCAGTAGACTGTTGATTGTCATATCATCTTCGATAATTAAAATTCTGTTCATTTATATAATCATGCTCCTGCCTAATACCGATAATGTCAGACAATATTATAATGGGGTTAATAAAATAATACAATAACTCATTTTGGAAACATATTGAAATGCAACACTTTTTCTGGTAAAGTATAAATGTCGTTGGAAAATGCCGCATTTACGGGAAAGTAGACCTTTTTGCATAGAACTGATTTCATGCAGATACAAAGGAGGCGCCACATGAAAAAGATATTATTAACCGGAGCAACCGGGGGGCTGGGACGATGTATAGCGAGTGAAATAATTGAGTCGGAAATTGGCGATTTAGTGTGTATCTATAGAAATCAGGAAAAGTTTGATAAGATATTTGAGAAGAGCAGCCATAAAATAGAAAAGTACCATTTGGCGCAGAAGGATGATTTTTCCAATCTGGTAAAATTGATTGACGCTAATAAATATGATCGTATTATCCTCATTTTGAACGCATTTTCAATTCTTCCGATAAAGAGGATTGGAAGTCTTTCTACAGACGAAATATTACAGGCAATCAGCGGCAACGTGATTCAGAATTTTCTTTTATTGAATAGAGTGACCGAGTACTGTCAGAAAAATTCTATCGGACTCAGGATAATAAATATTGATAGCGGAGCCGCAGATTTTCCTTTAACCGGATGGGGAAATTATTGTGCGTCAAAGGCTTTCATAAATTCAATGCTTTCTGTCGCAGCATTAGAGAATCCGGATTACCAGATAGTATCATTTGACCCGGGAGTGATGGACACGGATATGCAGACAGCCATTCGCGCTGTTGATAGAGATATATTTGATCAGGTTGAAACCTTTGTTGGTTACAAAACAGAGGGAAGATTAAATACCCCGGATGATGTGGCAAAACAAATAAAAGAAAGGTATCTTAGCGATTGGCTTGCAAAGAATATGAGGGAGAAATATGAACCATGAGGATATGTATATTCTCTGACATACATGGAAATAGTGATGCGCTTGAAAGAATGCTTGATGCCGAAAAAGGAAATGTTGATTTATTTATTTTTGCGGGAGATATTTTTGGATACTTTTACTGTCAAAGAGAAATAATTGATATTTTAATGTCAATGAAGAATCTGATAGCAGTAAAGGGAAACCATGAAAGAAATTATTTATCCGGATCAATTGACAATGATTTGCTTGAAAAATATGGCAGTTCTTATAGTACTATACTCTCTGATTCACAACGCGAATACTTGAAGCAATTGCCTGATTATCTGGAAGTTTCTATATTCGACAGGCAGTTTGGAATATTCCATGGCGGTCCCGATGATTATTTGGAACAACGTATATATCCGGACACTGAATTGAAAGATAAATCCATTTTTGAGCAGTACGAGTTTCTTATATTGGGTCACACTCACTATAGATTAGTCAAAAAAACAGACAGGACCACAGTCATTAATCCGGGCAGTCTTGGGCAGCCCAGAGATGGGAAAGGGTTCAGCTATTGTATCTTAAACACGCAAAGTGGGGCATATCAATTTAAATCCGTTAAAGTCGATGTACAGAAATTATTATCACAGGTCAGAGAGCTGGATTTAGAAAGAAAAGTTTATTCTTATTTAGAAAGAAAGTACAGAGAGGTTTTAATATGATAAAATTTTTAATTACAGCGATTGGCGGCGATATTGGTTATGGCATTATTAAAGCCTTAAAAGCGCGTAATCGAAGCATATATATCGTTGGATGTGACGTTATAAGATACAATATGTCTTATGATCTGGTAGATGAGTTTTTAATCTCCCCTGCTTATAAAGATGAAGATAAATGGATAGAGTTTGTTAATGATACCATACTGACGAAGCAGATTGATTATTTCTGGCCTGTGACTGAAACTGAGTTAAAAATTGTCGATAAGAATAGAAATCTTTTTGCATCTACAACTGTAGTAATGAATTCCCACAACATTTTGCAGATAGCCACGGATAAAATGCTTACGGCAAAATTTCTTTCTGAAAATGGAGTTATGGCACCGAAAACATGGGACGATGTAGAGACATGTGAGAAAAACTTTCCTGTGATTGTAAAAGAAAAGTTTAGCTGCGGTTCTCATTCTGTCCATGTTGTTAATGACGAAGATAATCTAAGGGCAATGTTCGCCGGAATGGATGACCCGATTGTGCAGGAATATATTGGGGACAATAGTGAAGAATATACGCTTGCGATTTTTTCTGACGGGAAAATTATTAATTATATAGCATTTAAGAGACAACTTGGTTTTGGCGGAATGAGTCGGTATGTTGAATTAATACATGATATTGAAATAAAGAAAATTGCAGAAAAGATTGCCGTAACTTTTGACTTGCATGGATCTATCAATGTACAGATGAGGAAACACGGCGGAGATTATTATGTATTTGAAATTAATCCCCGCATTTCAAGCACGATAGGATTTCGTCTGCAGCTTGGATTTAATGATGTTTCCTGGTGGATAGATATGTTTGAAGGGATAGAGACAGTACCGTATATTTGTCCTGAAGAGAAGATATTTGGTGTAAGAAGCGTGGAAGAGAAAATTTTTTATGAAGACAGGAAGGAATAATCCATGAATAAAGAAATTAAAATCGGAAATCACACCATCAGCGAGACCTCACCTGTTTTTGTTGTTGCGGAATTGTCTGCAAATCATAATCAGGACTATGGGCGTGCGCTGGAGATTATTCATGCCGCAAAAGAAGCCGGTGCTGATGCCGTAAAATTACAGACTTACACTGCCGATACCATTACCATTGACTGTGATGATTCTTATTTTCAAATCAATAGGGGCACACTTTGGGATGGAACTACCCTTTATAAGTTGTATCAGGAGGCATACACTCCTTGGGAATGGCAGCCAAAATTGAAGGAGGAAGCTGAAAAACTTGGCATGGAATGCTTTTCATCCCCCTTTGACTTTACTTCCGTGGATTTTCTAGAAGAAATGCAGGTCCCTGCTTATAAGGTAGCTTCTTATGAAATAAACGATATTCCACTGATCCGTAAAATAGCAAAGCTTCATAAACCTGTCATTTTTGCTACCGGAATTGCTTATCCGGAGGATATTGAGAGAGCGCTTGGCGTTTGTCGGGAAGAAGGAAACGAGGATGTTATTTTACTGAAATGTGTGTCATCTTATCCTGCTCCGTACGAAACTGTTAATTTGAATGTAATCCCAACTCTTGCCAGAACCTATGACTGTCTGACAGGAATATCCGATCACACGATGGGAACGATTGTTTCTGCCGGCTCTATTGCGCTTGGCGTTCGTATGGTGGAAAAACACCTCACACTGCGTCGTGAGGATGGTGGCCCGGACAGCGCTTTTTCCATGGAGCCGAAGGAATTTGCCGATATGGTTCGCGATATCCGTATTATGGAAAAAGCTATGGGGAGCAGTGAATATATGCTTTCGGATAAACAAAAGGTGGAGCGTAGAGGTTCCCGCTCTCTGTTTGCGGTAAAAGATATTGATGTCGGAGAGGTACTGACCGCAGAAAATATCCGTTCTATCCGCCCCGGCGACGGACTGCATACAATGTATTACGAGGAAATATTGGGAAAAAGAGCCAAGACATTCCTGAAGAAAGGAACGCCGTTAAAATGGGAGTTAATCGATTAGTTTTTTTTCGGGCAGATGGTAATGCACAAATTGCATCAGGGCATCTTGTGCGCTGCACGTCAATTGCGAATGCCTGTCGGGAATTAGGTATGGAAGTGCGCTTTCTTGTTTCAGATAAAGAAAGCGAGTATCTTATCCAAAAGAAACTGTGTGCTGATTTTCCTGTTATCAGACTGGAGAGCGCCGTATATAATCAGTTAGAAAAGGAGCTTCCGGAATTACTTGCACTACTTGAAAAAGTTAAAAACCAAAATACAATATTCTTTCTTGATTCTTACTTTGTCAACGAAAACTACCTGACTCAAATAAAAGCTTATACTAAAGTAGTATATCTTGATGATCTCAGGCTTTTTGACTATCCCGTGGATCTTCTGATTAATTATGGCGTGATTTCTGCAAGCTCCATACCGTCATATAGAGATGCTTATCGTAATGCAGGCAGGCTTTTTTTAGGCGCAGAATACGCGCCTCTTCGAAGTCAGTTTTTGAATAAAAAAATACCTGTCAGGGAAAAAGTGTCAAATATACTGATTACAACAGGCGGAAGTGATCCATGCCATTTTTGTGTTAATCTGATTGAGAAACTTTGTAAAATGGGATTTTGGGATAAAGCTGCTTCTTTGGGTATTACTATACGGCTTTTGGTTGGGTATATGAATTCCGATAAAGCATCACTTGCTTCGTTTGCCGAAAAGCTTCCTGCTCTGAAACTCTATGAAAATATAGTCGATATGGCATCTTTTATGGAAAAATGTGATTTTGCAATTTCCGCAGCAGGTACTACATTATTCGAATTATGTGCTTTAGGTCTTCCTGCCATAAGTTATACTATGGCAGATAACCAGCTTTACATAGCAAATGCTTTTGCATCGGAAAATATCATCCCTTATGCCGGTGATATCCGTACTGATTTGAAACAGGTTTTGGAATTGGTCTGCCAATTTCTTACAGAAATGACTGAAGAGAAAAACGATACTTATTCTAAAAGAAAATCAGCTCATGAAACCATGCGCAGATTTATTGACGGCAGTGGAAGTGTGAAAATTGCGGAAGCGGTCTTCAGTCTTTAATCATATATGTTCTGCCGTAGTCTGTTTATTGTCATATTATCTTTTATATTATTGCAAAACCCCCGAAATTAGATTAGAATTAAACTGGACAATATGGGCAAAGAAGAAGTCAATGCGGAACCGACATAAGATAGATTGGACTTAAATTTATGAAAAAAATAATGCTTTTTGAAGGCGATATTGAAACACAGGGATATTTTTCCATACAACTGGCGGAAGCTTTTCAGAAGATGGGGCATCAGATATTCATCTATGACTTGAGCAGACCGTGGAACAGTTCTGAGCGGTTTTTTCGGTTTTTTGAGCGGGGAAATACGGTTCTGGTTAATTTTAATTTTCATGGAATGAGCGGGGAAGATTATTTCTTGGATGAAAATGACCGTATGATGTGGGATGCACTCGATATACCAAGCTATAATATTGTAGTGGATCATCCGATGTATTATCATCATTTTCTGGAAAAAGTACCAAGGGACTATCATCATATCAGTATCGACAGGAATCATGAAAAATATATGGAAAGGTTTTTCCCTAATATACGGAGAGGACCTTTTCTGCCGCTGGCGGGAACAGAGCTTAATCCAAATAAGACTTATGTGCCGGCGCAATATCGCAGATATGATGTGACAATGGTGGGTAACTATACACCGCCTGCTCAGTTTGAGAGATATATTACCAGAATTGACGACGAATATACTGAGTTTTATTATGGCATGATTGACGACTTACTTACTAATCCGATGCGGCCGCTTGAGGATGTGGCACAGGAGCATATTCTCAGGGAAATTCCGGAAGCAACGGAGGAAGAATTGAAGAAGGTCATGAGCAAACTGACTTTCATAGATTTATATGTTCGATTTAAAACAAGAGGAGAAGCCGTTAAGGCTCTGGCGGAGGCTGGCATTAAGGTCAATGTATTCGGGGGAGGATGGGATAAACTTTCCTGTAAGAAGCCGGAGAATATGATTATAGGCGGCAGTCTGGATTCCGTAGGTTGTCTTAAAAAGTTATGTCAGAGTAAAATTTCATTAAATGTGATGCCGTGGTTTCGGGACGGCGCACATGACAGAATTTTTAACTCTATGCTTAATGGGGCATTATGCCTGACGGACAGCAGCGTATATCTGAATGAAATTCTGCATGACAAAACTGATTGCAGAATTTATTCCACATCACATTTGGAAGAACTTCCGGATATGGTTTGTGACTTGCTTGAGAATCCGACGCGTATTCAGGAAATTATTGATAATGGATATAAACTGGCTAAGGCGGGACATACGTGGGAGCACAGGGCAGCTGTTCTGCATAATTTAATCGAGGCTGATAAGTAGTGAGACTGCTTTTGTAAACTTCGGTTATACAAAAAGGAGAGGTAAATAATTTGAACATAATAAATATGATGAGGCAGCGCCGGAACGAAAGGTTTAAAAGACATTTTGAACGTTATCGCAGAATACATAAACTTCTGAAGAAGTATGGCGGCGATATTATTAATTCCGAGAATTTCAAAAAAACCAAAGCGCATATCCAGCATGGAAGCATGACTGTCAATGGGCATTGCATGAGTGTGGCGCGGCATAGCATGATTCTGAATAATAAATTGAGATTACACTGCAATGTAAAGGATTTGGTGCGCGGCTCTTTGCTGCATGATTATTTCCTCTATGACTGGCATGATAAGGAATATCTTGCGCAGAGGCAGAGACTGCATGGTTTTCATCATCCGGGTACCGCACTGCGGAATGCGGATAAAGAGTACGAGCTAACGGACATACAACGTGATATTATTATAAAACACATGTGGCCCCTGACTATCATACCCCCGACATGCAGGGAAGCGTGGGTGGTTACTGCTGCTGATAAGTATTGTTCTTTGATGGAGACGATAGGCGTACATAAGGGGCATGGAAAGGCGATATGATGCAGACGTTATATGACAGCCTTGTTAATTATGGGGAGAGTGATTTTTATCCTTATCATATGCCGGGGCATAAGCGCAGCCATGAGGCAGGAACGTTGTCTGAGATTTATAAGCTCGATATTACAGAGATAGATGGATTTGATAATCTGCATCAGGCGGAAGGTGTTATAAAGCAGGCACAGGATAGGGCGGCGAAACTGTATGGCTCTGAGGAAACGTTTTTTCTGGTGAATGGCAGTACATGCGGTGTGCTGGCTGCGATTTCGTCAGTGACGGACAGGCAGGATACGATTCTGGTTGCAAGAAACTGCCATAAGTCGGTTTATCATGCCGCATTTTTAAAAGAGCTTAATTTACGTTATTTATATCCGAAGCAGATTACGGAATATGAAATTTTTGATGCTGTCAGTCCGGAAGAAGTTAAAACGGCATTGGAACGTTATCCGGAATGCCGGGCGGTAGTGATTACTTCGCCTACTTATGAGGGAGTCGTATCGGACATTGAAACAATAGGAAGAATCGTTCATGAGAAAGGTAAAATTCTGATTGTAGATGAGGCGCATGGCGCACATTTCGGTCTGGCGCAGGGGATACCTGAGAACGCGGTGAGGCTGGGGGCAGACCTTGTTATTCATAGTCTGCATAAAACATTACCGTCAATGACGCAGACAGCGCTTCTGCATGTAAACGGTCCGCGTGTTGACCATGTGAAGCTGCAACGGTATTTAAGTATATATCAGTCGAGCAGCCCTTCATATGTTCTGATGGCAAGCATGGATTCATGCATATCATATCTTCTGGAAAATGCAGAGAGTTGTTTCGGGAAATTTAAAAAAAATCATAAAAAATTTTTATGCTGCATGGAGAAATGCAGGCATATTCATATCGGTCAAGCAGAAACGTTGAGGAAAAAAGAATATGATTTCTCCGCATGGGATATTTGTAAGCTGGTAATATCTGTAAAAGGAACTTCCATAAATGGACAGGAACTTTACGATATGCTATTAAATGAATTTCATCTTCAGATGGAAATGGCGGCTGACAGTTATGTGCTTGCAATTATGACGATTTCTGATGGTGATGAAGGTTGGAAGAGATTGGCTGATGCATTATTGCAGATTGATGGTAGGATAGAATATAGGATTAAAGATTTAGATATTAAAGAAGAAGCATCACAAATCAAGAAATCTTATCAGCCGACAGTAAAGCTGACAATTACTCAGGCGCTTGAACATGTTGGTAAAGAAGTTCCGCTTGAGCAGGCACAAGGAGAAATTTCAGGCGGATTTATTAATCTTTATCCTCCGGGAATTCCAATTATTGTTCCTGGCGAAGTCATAGATTCCTGCGTTATCGGTCAGATACAGGAAAGTCTTAAAATAGGGCTTCGGGTGCAGGGCATATCTGAAAAAACAGAAGTGGTCATTATATAAGGAATTGTTAAAAAATTTTAACAATTCCCGATTATAAAGCATAATTGAAATTCTTATAAAAATATGGCATTATTAAAAGAGAGCAGTTTGCGCTGCAGACTAAAATTGATGTGTATGTTGGAAGGCATATTTATAATATGGGAAAAATTGTGTGTTTGATGGGAAAAAGCTCCTCGGGAAAAGATACCATTTATAAGAAGCTGCTTGAACATGAGGAATTAAGACTTCAAAAAATCGTGCCATATACGACCAGACCGATTCGCGCAGGTGAGCAGGATTGCGTAGAATACCACTTTACGAATGAGGCAGGCTATCAGGGACTTCTGAGTGCGAAAAAGATTGTCGAAGCCAGAGAATATCACACTTGTCATGGTATTTGGCGATATTTTACGGTGGCGGATAAAGATATTGACCTAGATAGTCAATCGTATATAATGATTGGTACTTTGGAGGCCTACGATAAGATTGGCAGATTTTACGGAAAAGATAAGGTGCTTCCGGTTATGATAGAACTGGATGACGGGGTGCGGCTGCAGAGAGCGTTGGATAGGGAAAAAGCGCAGGACAATCCCAGATATGAAGAGATGTGCAGGCGTTTTCTGGCGGATGCGGAGGATTTTTCTGAAGAAAAACTGGCAGAGGCAGGAATTACCCGGACTTTTTCCAATGATGATTTGAAACAATGTCTTAATAATATTATTGCCTATTTGAAAGAGAATTGTTGATGGAACAAAAATTATGTATGGAGGATTCAGGTGGATATTAAAGTAAATCAGGCGCAACAGCCTGTTCAGGTACAGGCGCCGCAGGTGCAGGAAACAACGGATGATTCGTTCAAATTTACTCTTGTCAGCAGAATCGGGGAACAGGACTTACAGAATGTGTTGATGCACATGATGGAAGAAATCACGATGCAGGGCGATAAGCTTGCCAAGCATCGTGACATTAAGGATATGAAAAGGTATCGTACCCTGATTAAAAATTTCCTGAATGAAGTCGTGAACCGCTCACATGCGTTTGCAAGAGAAAACTTTCTGGACAGAAAAGGCAGACACCGTGTATATGGGATTATACGTTTGATTGATAAAAATTTGGATGAGTTGGCACAAGAACTTGTAAAAGACGAACAGGATAATCTGGAAATATTAAATAAAATCGGAGAGATACGGGGGTTGCTTCTGGATATCTTCACATAACTTATGAGAAAGGGTGGGGCATATGGCAAAATTTACGGATATTATAGGACAGGAACAATTAAAAGAGCATTTACAGAATGCTATTTCCATGAATAAGGTTTCGCATGCATATATAATCAATGGTGAAAGAAGTTCCGGCAAGGAGTTTGTTGCAAAGGTTTTTGCCAAGACGCTGCAGTGTGAAAAGGGTGGAACAGAAGCCTGTGGCGAATGTCATTCCTGTAAGCAGGCGCAGAGTGGAAATCAGCCGGACATTATTTATATATCCCATGAAAAGCCCAATACCATCAGCGTTGAGGACATCAGGGCACAGATTAATAATGACATCGTGATTAAACCATATAGCAGTCCCAGAAAAGTGTATATAATGAATGAAGGGGAAAAGATGACTCCGCAGGCGCAGAATGCACTGCTTAAGACATTGGAAGAACCGCCGGAGTATGCAGTTATTCTGATTCTGACAACGAATGTGGACTCGCTGCTTCCTACGGTTTTAAGCCGCTGTGTTGTTTTGAATATGAAACCGGTGCCGGATAAAAAGGTTAAGGAGTTTCTGATGAAGGAACTTGAGGTTCCGGATTATAAAGCGGATATATGCGTGGCTTTCGCCAGAGGAAATATTGGAAAAGCCAAGATGCTTGCGTCCAGTGAGGAGTTTGATAAAGTAAAAGAAGAAGCGATCACGCTGGTAAAATATATTAACGATATGGAAATCAGTGAAATTGTGAAAGCAATTAAAAAGATTTCCGAATATAAATTTGAAATTACGGATTACCTTGATATACTTTCCGTATGGTATCGGGATGTATTGCTGTTCAAAGCAACTAAAGACGCCAACAGCATGATTTTCAGGGATGAGATTCAATATATCCGTAAAGTTGCTGACAGAAGCACATATGAAGGGATCGAAACGATTGTGAAGGCTCTGCAGCAGGCAAAGAGAAGACTGGATGCCAATGTCAATTTTGATTTGACGATGGAACTGCTTCTCTTAACGATTCAGGAGAATTAAGCAAACGAGAGCAGATGGAGGTTAATAGATATGATAAAGGTAATAGGAGTGCGGTTTCGTACAGCGGGTAAGATTTATTTTTTTGACCCCGGAGAACTGGATATTAAGAAGAATGACCATGTTATCGTAGAAACTGCAAGAGGCATAGAATACGGAACTGTAGTCGGAGAGCCAAATGAGGTAGAGGATGATAAAGTCGTTCAGCCGTTGAAAGCCGTACTGCGTATAGCGACGCCAAAGGATGATGAGCAGGAGGCTGCAAATAAGGAAAAAGAAAAAGAGGCTTTTAAGATATGTCTGGAAAAAATCGGCAAGCATGAACTGCCGATGAAGCTAATTGATGCAGAGTATACTTTTGACAATAATAAAGTTCTGTTTTACTTTACAGCTGACGGACGTATCGATTTCAGAGAACTTGTAAAAGATTTGGCAGCAGTATTTAAGACAAGAATTGAGCTTCGTCAAATCGGCGTCAGGGATGAGACGAAGATAGTAGGCGGCATTGGAATCTGTGGAAGGCCATTATGCTGTCACACACATCTGTCAGAATTTGTACCGGTATCTATTAAGATGGCGAAGGAGCAGAACTTATCTTTAAACCCAACAAAGATTTCAGGTGTGTGTGGAAGGCTTATGTGCTGCCTCAACCATGAAGAGGAGACCTACGAGGAACTAAACAGGAAGCTGCCCAATGTAGGCGATTTTGTAACTACGGAGGATGGCTTGAAGGGTGAAGTACACAGTGTCAATGTATTACGTCAGTTAGTTAAGGTTATAGTTGATGTAGATGATGAAAAGGAAATTCATGAATATAAAGCAGAACAACTACGCTTCAAACGAAAACATAATAAGAACCATAAGGTAGACGTAGATGAAGAAGAACTCAAAGAACTTGAGAAGTTGGAAAAACAGGAAGATAATAAATCTAAATTGGACGATAACTGATAATTATAGGAAGTGGGATCATGGAAATCGATAGGAATGTTGTGCTGAATGAGAACGAAAGAATAGATGACTTACAGCGCAATGGATATCGTATTATCCAGAATCAGGAAAAATTTTGTTTTGGAATGGATGCGGTTCTTCTTTCCGGATTTGCTAAAGCGAAGGCGGGCAGCCGGCTTCTGGATATGGGAACGGGAACAGGCATTATTCCGATACTGATGGAAGCAAAAACACAAGCAGAGCATCTGACAGGATTGGAGATTCAGGAAGAAAGCGCCGATATGGCAAGAAGAAGCGTCTTGCTGAATAATTTAGAGGATAAAATTACGATTGTAACAGGAGATATTAAAGAGGCAGGGAGTCTTTTTGACGCTGCTTCTTTTGATGTTATTACCTGTAATCCGCCGTATATGATAGGACAGCATGGCCTTACGAATCCTGATGATGCTAAAGCAATAGCAAGACATGAGATATTATGCACCTTAGAGGATGTTATTTCTCAGGCAGCAGGGTTGCTTAGACCGGGTGGAAATTTTTTTATGGTTCACAGACCGTTTCGACTGGCAGAAATTATGGTGCTTTTGAATCGCTATAAGCTTGAGCCAAAACGAATGCAGCTTGTTTATCCGTTCGTTGATAAAGAACCTAATATGGTATTGATAGAAGCGAATCGGGGTGGGCGGCCGCGTCTGAGCGTGGAAAGACCATTGATCATTTATAAAGAACCGGGTGTATATATGCCGGAAATTTATGATATTTATGGTTATTAAAGTATGAAGGTGAATTGTCAATGACAAAGTATAGAAAAGCGCTGTTTCCGCTGATGATTGTTATGTTGATTATTATAACCGGTTGTGGAAATCAGGAGATGTCTGTAATGTCAGAAGATAATGTTTCGGTATCGGAGAATAATACTTCTGTATCAGAGAATGCGCTTGTGAAAGATGTTCCGACTGATGATGAACTATTGCAGGAAACGGACGAAGAAGAGAATCTGCCCGAAATTGAGCCGGAACCGTTGCCGGAATACAAAAAGGTAAAAGTGAAGGGCATATATGTTACCGGACCGATTGCCGGGACAGAAAAAATGGATGAGCTGATTACTCTTGTGGAATCAACTGAACTGAATGCAATGGTTATCGATGTGAAGAATGATGAAGGAGTCATCACTTATAAGATGCAGAGCGATACTGTGTTGGAAATAGAGTCGGGCGTCCGCTATATTTCGGATATGGAGAAACTGATTGAGAAACTGCATGAGAAGGATATATACGTAATTGCGCGTATTGTAGCATTTAAGGATCCGTATCTTGCAGAGAAGAAACCTGAACTATGCCTAAAGACAGACACAGGAGCAGTTTTCCGGGATAAAAACGGAGAGGCATGGGTTAATCCATACAAGCAGGAAGTATGGGACTATCTGGTGGAAATAGGTGCACAGGCAGCAAAAGACGGATTTGATGAGATTCAGTTCGATTACATTCGGTTTTCTACCGATGCAAATGCCGATAGCATAGATTATGGAGAAGAGGCTGAACTGATGACGAAAGAAGAGGCTATAACAGGCTTCGCCCGGTATGCCTATGATAAGCTGCATCCTCTTGGAGTAATGGTTTCTGCTGATGTTTTCGGTACTATTATTGATAATGAAGCCGACGCTGAAATTGTTGGGCAGAATTATCAGGAGATGGCAGCCTGCCTGGACTACATTTGTCCTATGGTGTACCCATCGCATTATTCTAACGGAGTGTATGGTTTGGATATACCGGATAAAGAACCATATGATACCGTCTATCAGGCAATGAACGAATCCAGGAAAAAGCTGGAGACTTTGACTGTAGATGGGGAGCTTGATGAGGTTGAGCGAACTGTAGGTGTGAGGGTTTGGATTCAGGATTTTACGGCAACATGGTTGAAAGGACATATTTCATATGGTCCGCCTGAAGTCAGGGCACAAATTCAGGCTATTTATGATGCAGGCTATGAAGAATGGATTTTATGGAATGCAAGGATGAATTATACGGAAGGAGCGTTGCTGCCTAACTGGCAGGAAGCAGAAACCGCACACTGAGTAAAAATGGGGGATTGTTATGGCAGGAATACTATATCTGTGCGCCACTCCTATAGGGAATCTTGGAGATATGACGCCGCGTGTCATAGAAACATTAAAGAATGTCGATGTGATTGCAGCAGAAGATACGAGAAACAGTATTAAGCTGTTGAATTATTTTGAAATAAAAACTTCTATGACCAGTTATCATGAATATAATAAAGTAGAAAAAGCAGACTACCTCATTGAGCTGCTTGTTCAGGGAAAAGATGTTGCACTGATTACGGATGCGGGAACGCCGGCGATTTCCGATCCCGGAGAGGTTCTGGTACAGAAATGTCAGAAAGCGGGAATTACAGTTACATCACTTCCGGGAGCTTCTGCATGTATTACTGCGCTCACCTTATCGGGACTCAGTACCGGAAGGTTCTGTTTTGAGGGATTTCTCCCTTCCGATAAAAAAATAAAAGCGGAAGTGCTGGAGGAATTAAAGGAAGAATCCAGAACGATAATTATTTATGAAGCTCCGCACCATCTGGTAAGGACATTGTCAGAGCTGTATAAGGCTATGGGAAACAGAAAACTGACTTTGTGCAGGGAATTAACGAAGAAATTTGAAACCATACTGCCGACTACTTTTGAAGACGTTTTACAATTATTTGAAAATGAGGAGCCTCGAGGAGAGTATGTACTGGTAATTGAGGGAAAAAGCCGTCAGGAGAAAAAGGAAGAAGAAAGACAGTCATGGCAGTCTATATCTATAGAAGATCACATGG
This sequence comes from Lachnospiraceae bacterium, assembly GCA_029062885.1. Classification (GTDB taxonomy): domain Bacteria; phylum Bacillota; class Clostridia; order Lachnospirales; family Lachnospiraceae; genus UBA3282. The sequence goes on along the minus strand of JAIDPH010000056.1, from coordinate 22,789 downwards.
CACATTATGAGAAGGAGGGGATGGATCAAAAAAGCGCAATGAAGCAGGTTGCAAAGGATCGGGGAGTGCCCAAAAGAGAAATTTATCAGTATTTATTTTATAAGTGAATTAACAAAAATATCAAAATGCGTAAAATGGGATTGACAAGAGCGTGAACAAATAATATATTTTGAATGGTGGGTTTTTAATCGGCAAAATTTTTAATGAAAGAAGGAGACTTTGAAATGCTGGAAAGAGTAAAAGAAATAATTCAGGAACAATTGAATTTAGACAATGTTGAGATTACAGAGGAATCTTCCTTTAAAGATGATTTAGGGGCAGACTCATTGGATTTGTATGAATTGGTTATGGCTTTTGAGGAGGAATACGGCGTAGAGATTCCCTCAGAAGACTTGGAGCAGATTACTACCGTAGGAGCTGTTATAGAGTACATGAAGTCCAGAGGTGTGGATGCCTGATAGGAATGGAAAATTCCGGTTCTGTAAAATTTACAGATATAAAATATTAAATAGTCTCATAAACTACAAATAAGAAATTATGGGAACAGCATGCATAACAATATAAGTGTGATAGAAAAAAGCACGATTATGTTGGGATGGCATGCTTTTTTTAAAATTATGCTGAATTATATCTGGGCTTTTATGATTTTAATCGGTGTTGTATTCGGTGCTTTCACCGGAAACATTGAGGCCGTATCACAGGCGGCGTTAGACTCGGCGGGAGAGGCCGTGTCTTTGTGTATTACCATGATTGGTGTTATGGCATTATGGGTAGGTCTGATGGAGATTGCGCAGAAATCAGGGTTGATTGCAAAGATGACTAAAGGAATTTCACCATTCGTTTCCTTCATATTCCCCGATATCCCACGTGACCATCCGGCGAGAGAATATATTTCTACCAACCTGATTGCTAATATACTCGGACTCGGCTGGGCCTGCACGCCTGCCGGACTTAAAGCGATGGAGGAACTTGCGAATTTGGAGGCGGAGAGAGGCAATCCGGAATACCTTACCAAAATGGATGCAGGGAAGAAAGACATGGTTTTCGGTAAAAAAGAGCGGACGGCATCGAAAGAAATGTGCGATTTTCTTATACTGAATATATCTTCTTTGCAGCTTATTCCGGTAAACATGATTGTATACAGACAGCAATATGGCAGTGTTAATCCTACCGCTGTCATTGCACCGGCGATTGTGGCAACATTTATAAGTACATTGACAGCGGTGGTGTTTTGTAAGGTGAAAGCATTAAGACAGAAGATATGATGCGCGTTACTTTTAGTGTCAGAAAATATAGAAATGTCATTCTGCTTTTCTGTTAATTATGTTATACTTAATACGTAGCACGAATTGATACGTATTAAAGAAGGAGCGGAAGGAATGAAAAATAAAATTGGTTATAAGGTATATGCGGCGTTAGCTATTCTCGGAGTTTTGTATGTGGCAACAATCATTCTGGATGTAATGGCATTAGGGGTTATTCGTCAATATAACAATAATCTGGGAAATGTGTATCTGAAACTGGAGAAATCGATAGGAGATACAGCATCTGCATATCAGCAGGTTCAATTGTATGCTAATCTGATTTATCTGAAGAAAGACACGGAACAGAGAGAGACTTTGACAGGACAGCTTCAGGGTGCTATACAGAGCACAGGCAGCTATATGAATGATGTATACATATTAAGTTCAGAATCCAATGACGCGGAATTGCTGGACGCTTACGAAACTTATCAGGGTGTTATGGATATTTTTCTGGATTATGCCAATCAGATTTATGATAAAGCAATAGCAGGTGACGATGAAGCCCTGTGGGATATGGTCAACAATATCCTTTCCGTGAAAACACCGGTAGAAGAAGCAAAGAATGCATATGAGGACCTTGTAACAGAAAAAGCTGCTGGCGCTATGAGACACAGCGAGATTAAGATTAGCGGTACCGCGACATTTGATTACATTCTCATAGCAGTATTCGTTCTCATTGCGGGTATAACTACGTTTAATGTTTCACGTACAGTAGTGAAACCTGCGAAAGTATCAGGTGCGGCGCTAAAGGAAATTACGAATAAGATTGATGATAATGAGGGAGATTTGACAGAAAGAATACCTATTACTACGAGTGACGAAATTGGGCAGATGGCTTCAGGTATTAACCATTTTATAGAACAGCTTCAGGGCATTATAAGAAAGCTGAAAGAGGAATCTGATAATATGGAGAAGTCAGTACAGATTGTTATGAGTCAGATTACGGATTCTAAAGAGAATGTCAATAATGTATCCGAGACTATGGAAGACATGGCGGCAAGTATGGAAGAAATAGCTGCTACACTCGGACAACTTTCAACGGGAAGTGATGAGGTATTAAGTGAGATACAGCAGATGGACAACCATGTTAAAGAGGGTGCCACGCTGGTACGGAATATTAAAGAACATGCGGCTATGATGTATAACAGGACTTTGGAGGGCAAGAATAACACATCCAAAACCATTGAAGAGATTCGGGAAAAATTGCAAAAAGCCCTGGAGGACAGTCAAAGCGTTCAACAGATAAATGGAATGACAGAGGAAATTCTGGCAATCACCAATCAAACCAATCTTTTATCGCTCAATGCTTCTATTGAAGCGGCGAGAGTCGGAGAAGCGGGTAAGGGATTTGCTGTTGTGGCAGGAGAAATCAGACAACTTGCAGACGGCAGCGCACAGACTGCAAATAATATCCAAAACATCAGTGGCATTGTAACGGAAGCGGTTGGGAGACTGGCAGAAAATGCAGAAGCCATACTTAAGTTTATTGATGAGAACGTGATGAAAGATTATGATGATTTTGTGGAAGTTGTGGATCAGTATGAGCAGGATGCGGACAATGTCAATGATATTTTTGAGGTGTTTGCGACCAATACGACTGAGATTAATCAGACAATGGAAGCAATGAATTCCGGAATTAATGATATTTCCACCGTAGTGGAGGACAACGCGAGAGGCGTTACAAACGTTGCGGATAGTGTAGTGACTTTGGCAACGGCAATTGGGGAGATTCAGCAGGAGACGACAGGAAATCAGGAGATTTCGAGACGACTTAATATTGAGGTAAATCGTTTTAAGCAAGTATAAAAATAAGATATAGCTCATCTGCGAACTTAAGCTGTAAATGCAGATGAGCTATTTTTATATCCTTAACTTATTTATCATTAAAAATAAGTTCTATAGATTTGCTTATGTATGTAAGGTTTGCAATATCGCTTTCGGCCCATTTTCTGGATATTTCGCTTTTCTTATAGTAAGTAATGTATCCTTCATGGTTTTTTAAATTCATTTTATAAACCAATGCTACTTTTACACCCTGTTTTGACAAATAATCGTATGTCTGGGGACACAATTGCTTTATCATATCAATCTTGTCAATTACTGCCATGCCGTGCTCATTATAAATGTGGACGAAGTTATCCTCATTCACATAATTTACAGATGGTTCGACAGGCGCTTCTTTTCCGTCTGCATTCCAGTAGTTTTCCATCATAACCTTTTGAATATCTCCATAGAATAGATATATCTCATCTAAATCAAAGGTATCTCCAATTTCCCGTAGAACTGTATTAAAAGGAACTCCAGATTGACTAGCCAGATATTCCAGCATCTTCATGACAAGGTGCTGCTTATTCTTTTTCTGTTCTGCGCTTACGGGTGAGCTTACAGGAGCACCCTCGGATAGTACATCCCCATGAACAGCCTGTTCATAAATAATATAACGGTTCTTACCCTTTTGCTTGGCACGGTAAAGCATTTTATCGGCAATCTTAAACAAATCATCATAAACAAGCGCATCTGTAGGATAAGTTGATACGCCGATAGAGCAGGTAACCTTCGGAATATCCTTGCGATCTTTATATGCCCATTCTACATTGCTTCTGACACTGCGGAGTATTCCGCGCAAGTCGGAAAAATAATTTAAACCTTCCAGGACAATGAACATTTCATCTCCGCCAATCCTGCCTACCAGACCATTGCCGGCAATCGTATTTTTGATAATTTCGGATACAGTGGCAAGAACTTCGTCTCCGAATAAATGCCCCAGAGTATCATTAACCTGTTTGAAATTATCAATATCCAATATACAGATGTTTACATTATGTTTCGGTTTACGATGTAAAAGATTTTCCGTGTATTCGATAATTGCTTTTTTGGTGAGAAGGCCGGTTGTAACATCTTTATCGTAATCACTGTGCAGATACTCGATTCTGCTTGAACTGGAATTGTCCAGACATTGGATACAGCCGAGCACAATAGGTTCATTGTGAGAATTTAAAATGGTTCTGCCTTTTATAAAATGGATATCCCGCTCAGGGTCTATAGACTTATCCATAAAAAGCAGCTTATGTTCAAAATTCTTAGTTCCGCTTGCGATATTTTCACACATATCGTTAAAGTCCGGAATATGTTCCTTTTTCACATATTCGCCTTTTAGTATAACTTCACGGAATTTATCAAGCGTTCCACGGAAAGAAAATACCCTGTTTAACTTACCGCCGGTAAAAATCTGTAGAGAATCTCTTTTTATATCATACAAAAAAAGGTATTCCTGCCAAATATCCAGAAATTCATCACTAATATGATTTTCGTTATAGAGGGTGTCAAGATTTTCATCAAGAGTATCTATGTCCAGAATCCTGATTTCGATAAAATTCTTCTCCTCGCCTTCGAGTGAAAACTTAGAAAGTTCAGTCAGAACATGATGGTACTTCTTATCAATAGTCAAAAAATGGAGCACAAGCATAACGGGCTCGCCAAAATGAAGATGCGAAACTGCCTGCTTGAGGGAATCCAAGTCTTCCGGATGTATATTTTCGGCAAGAGATATAAAATTCTCATAACCTATGTATTCATAAAAATTTTTATCAGCCCTGATAATTTGTAGTCTTTCATCAATAGTAGCTGTAACATTATATAAATTTGCCATTCGTCATACCCTTCTTCAATATGAACTATAGTATTAAATGAATTCTAATACTAAGAATAAAAATGCTACTATACTTATTGTATGTTATTTTGGACATTAATACAATATTTTTTTCAATACTATTTTTCAATGAGTAAAATTTAAAATAACTCTTGACAAGAATATAAGACTGCGGTAGTCTAAATATATAATACTACTACAGTCTTACAGAAAGAGAGAAGTTAAAGATGAGCGAAGATACGATTAAACTTTTTGATTCGGAATTAAAGGTTATGGGAGTGCTTTGGAATGAAGGCGACGTACCGGCGAGGCATATTGCAGATATGTTGAGCAAGGAACTGGGCTGGAACAAAAATACGACTTACACACTTATTAAACGTTGTATGAAAAAGGGAGCAATTGAGCGTTTTGAGCCCAATTTTATATGTCATGCACTTATTCCGAAAGAAGAGGTGCAGGAAGCGGAAACAAAAGAACTGATTGATAAAATTTATGACGGCTCTGTTGATAAGCTGTTTGCTGCGCTTATTGGCAGAAAAAAGCTTTCAGCTGAACAGATTGAAAAACTTAAACAGATAGTCAGGGAGTTAGAGTGAAAGGTTTAAAATTAATAATTTACAGTCTGAGAAAGGAGAGTGTATAAAATGAATTTATTGCAAATGAGTTTTTCAGGAGCAATACTTATTCTGGCAGTTATAGTGGTACGTGCAGTATCTATTAATAAACTTCCCAAAAGAACATTTTTGGCGTTATGGGGGATTGCGCTTTTACGATTATTGATTCCATTTTCAATCCCTTCAATGTTGAGTGTATATTCATTAGTGAACCGCAGTGTACCTGTCAGAGAAACTGTGAGCGATGTAACGGTAACGGATTTTATTCCGACAGCTCAGACCGGGCAGCTTTTTATAGGTGATAATACAGCACAGGCACAGATGTCTCAAAGCGTTCAGGGTAATATGCATGTATCGGTTTGGATTATCATATGGTGTGTAGGAATAATATCCTGCGCTGTATTTTTTATCATTTCATATCTGCGTTGGTCTTTTGAATTTAAGACTTCTCTGCCTGTATCAGATACTTTTATAGCGCAGTGGCTTGAAGAACATAGGTTGAAACGTCCGGTAACGATACGACAGTCAGGCAGGATTGAAACACCGTTAACTTATGGAATTTTTCATCCGGTTATTTTAATGCCTGAGAAGACTGATTGGGAAAATAAGCAGCAACTGCAATATATTCTACTGCATGAATATGTGCATATCTGTCGATTTGACCTTGCAGCAAAACTGATTTCTGCGTTTGCTCTGTGCATTCATTGGTTCAATCCTATGGTTTGGGTAATGTATATCCTTTTTAACAGGGATATTGAATTGGCTTGTGATGAGTGCGTAATACGGAAATTCGGCGAGGATTCAAAATCAGAGTATGCGCTTACCCTTATCAGCATGGAGGAAAAGAAAAGCGGTTTGATGCCACTCTGTAACAATTTTAGTAAAAATGCAATAGAAGAAAGGATTACAGCGGTTATGAAAATAAAGAAAAGTTCTTTCGCAGCGATTATTGCCGCAGTAGCATTAGTTGCAAGCGTGACAACAGCATTTGCCACGTCTGCAATCACGAATAATAAGAAAAGTGATGAGACATCTGTGACAAACCTTTCGGATGATAAGCAAAGTGCTGAAATACCCGATGCAGACTTTACAAATGAAGAATACGATAAGCTTCGGGAGTTACAGCTTACCGGTTATGAAGGTATGTCCGTTTTGGAATATCAGAATAAGGTCTGGGAGCTTACAGAGACAGTTGAATATCAAGATTTGTTAGAGCGTTTCTCAAAGAGTGAAAAGCTTTATGGAATGAAAGACAGTGATGAGACTGCGTATTTCCTGTTTTATATACTTGAACCGCTTACTGCAGAAAGGTGGCAGTCAAGGGAGTTTGCCGGATATGCAACGGCTGATTATCCTCAGGCTTCAGATAACGCCACAGTAGAATATATACTTACGCTGGAGATTTTAGATGTCGATGAGCTTACGGTTGGGGAGTATGATGTATCGCGCAGGATTGCGGTGGAGGAACTGAACCATATTTTGGATGGTATGACAATAAGCGATCTGCGTGATGAGGAATTCATGCAGGTGCTTCTTGACGAAGAGATTAATAGTATTATAAATATGTGTACAACAAGTAATCTGGGTATTGAAATACAGTATACTTTTAGACCACTAGGTGAGCTCCCGACAGAAGATATGGAGGAATGGCTGCAAGAACGGCAGGAAGAAGTGGACCGTACTTTAGCTCCCTATGTACCGTTTGGACTGACCTATCAGTATGATTTTGCCACTGATGATTATAAAATGTATTTTGAGGGTAAAGAGGTAAAATCGATTTATGATGAAAGGGAAGGATTATGGATTGCCGAGCATTCCGGAAGTGGCGAAGGCATCTATGATGATAATGCAATTGAACTGATTGTTGTCTATGAAAACGGTGAAATTACAGGTTTGAGGGATGTCAATGAGCAGGAGAATAATGACGGTTCTGTGACGGTTACCAATGTTTCTTTTGTAAGTGGAATGGGCTGCAGTGACCCTAACTGCACGGACGCAACCCATCACCACGACTGTCCGCCGGATTGTGGAGATTATGAGCATCATCATAACTGCGATTTGGATTGCACGATAGAAAGTCATCACCATGCGTATACTGAACATGAGCAGGAGCATCATACTGATTCTGCGACGGTTACCAATGTTTCTTTTGTCAGCGGAATGGGCTGCAGCGATCCTGACTGCACGGACGCAACCCATCACCATGATTGTCCAATAGATTGTGGAGATTATGAGCATCATCATAACTGTGGGTTGGATTGTACGATAGCAAGTCATCATCATAGTGGCACGAGTGCTGTCAGTGGAACGACGCAGCACCATCCGGATCAACACCACAAGGATAACCATCATTAAAATATTTATTATACAGACAGGAAATGAGCATAACCTATTTTTTTAAACACTCCAATATCGGCTCAATATATTTCTTGTCCGAAATATCATAGGAAGAGGAAATCATTTTTATCATTTCTTCTTCCATTTCTGTTTTGTTTTTCTTGGCCTTAAGTACTTTTATGAACATTTTCATCATAAGCCTGGATGGAGCATGCATTTTTTCATAGTTAAATCCGCCCGGACAATAAAATATACTTACCTTTTTTAATTCTGATTCTGTAAAGTTCTTTTTTAGCAACGGTTCGATTTCAGGATTTTCTATCGGACTTGCACCAACACAAAATGCAATCAGCTTCTTATCTGCCCATTTATCTATATTGCTTTTAAACCAGCTAAGCTTGCTGATGCTGCCGGCACATGCCCAGCCACCGAAAACAATTGCTTCATATTCATCCATGCTTTTCTTTTTAGCTGCTGATAATTCAATGCAATCAGCTCCTGCTGATTCTGCTATCCATTGAGCGTACCGCTTCGTAAATCCTGTCTGCGAATTATATATTACTATTGTTTTCATCTGCTTAAACCTCTCTTTTCCAAATTTTCTATTCCTGAATATAGTTTTGACAAAAGAATAAAAAGTGTTTTAATTTCCTCGTATGTGTAAACTTCAAAAAGATACCTCAATTCTTTTTGATATTCAATAAACCCGTTCTGAAAATAGTCATTTACTTTTTCTGTGGGATAAATGCAAAAAGCTCTTGTATCATGAGGGCTTTGCTGAATAGTAATAAATCCCTTTTTTATCAGTACATCGGCTAATTTTTTAATGTTTTGTCTTGAACAGCCCAGTAAGTTTCCTAATTGGGTAAATGTTAATTGTTCTTTTGATTGTCTGATTATCGACAGTAACATAAATTGCTTTAGTGATATCTCCGGGATGCGGTCATCAAAAAGTGTCTGTAACTTGTTTCCGGCAATAAATAATGTGCTGAAAATAGCTTTTTCCTGATTTTCTGTGGTGTCTGAAAACTTTGTGATTAAATCATCTATATTCATGTGATTCCTCTTAATAGGTAACTAGTTACTAGTTGTATTATAGAAACAAGTTATCTATATGTCAAGGTGGAAATATAAGAATTAAATAAGGTCTTTAATAAAAGTAACCTTTTGACAAATCCAACTATAAATCTATCTTGAACACCCCATAGCAATAGTGTTATATTAATTACAGACTTGGTCTTGTCTGAATTTGTACGATATCTGAGCCACCAAACATTCATGCAGCAATATCGCTGAATGAAAAGGTATAATTAACAGAACAATGGAGCCTCGCATATGGTTAGAATAACTGTTTGGAATGAGTATAAGCATGAAAGAGAATATGAGAATATCAGAAAAATCTATCCTGAAGGTATTCACGGCTGTATTGCCTCTTTCTTAAAAACGGAAGAAGACTTTACGGTAAGAACTGCAACCTTCGATATGCCGGAGCATGGGTTGACAGAGGAAGTGTTGCAGGAGACGGATGTACTGATTATATGGAGCCATGCCTTACAGGATGAGTTTTCGGACACAGTCGCTGAGCGAGTGCAGAGCCATGTATTAGGCGGAATGGGATTGATTGCTCTGCATTCGGCTCACTTTAGTAAAATTATGAAGCGGCTTCTGGGTACTTCCATGACACTGAAATGGCGGCATGGTGACAGGGAGAAACTTTGGTGCATAGCGCCTTCGCATCCGATAGCGAAAGGCATACCGGAAATGATAGAGCTCTCACAGGAAGAAATGTATGGGGAATTTTTTGATATTCCGAAGCCTGATGATGTGATTTTCAATGGCTGGTTTTCGGGAGGAGAAGTATTCCGCAGTGGATGCACTTTTTCCAGAGGAATGGGAAAGATTTTCTATTTTCAGCCCGGACATGAAGAGTATCCGATTTACTTTAAACCTGAAATACAGCAGATAATTATTAATGCCGTACGCTTCTGCGCACCGATTGGTGAAAGCAGAAAGAAAATGGAATGTGAAAAAGTGGAAATCTGAGAAAGGAGACTGACTATCCATATGAGATTATCAGTATTTTACGACCATATCTTACAGGCAGAAAGTCAGAGTGGAAATCCTATAGAAGAACTGTTGTCAGGCGTTAAGGCAGCGGGTATCGAAGCTGTTGAAATCCGTCTGGAATATCTGCTTGAACATGAAGAGACATTGGAATTTCTAAAGAGAGCCGGACTGGGATTGAGCTGTATATATGAATTTTATGATATGGACAGCAAGGATGAGATTGAGAAGATACATAAGCATATAGAAACGGCAGCCCGCGTTCATGCCGACAAAGTTCTGGTGGTACCGGGATTTCTTTCAAAAGAGGAAGCGGAAGAGATGTGGGAATTATCTCGGAGCTATGAAAGGCTCGAAGATTATTTTAACAAGAATACTAAAGTACAGCTTATGGCGAAAGGACTGCAAGATTGCGTAAGAATAGGACAAGAAGCGGGTATAACGGTGACAGTGGAGGATTTTGACGATATTAAGTCACCGCTCTCATGCATGAAAGGAATCTTGTGGTTTTTAGAAAATGTCCAAGGTCTTCGTTATACGCTCGATATGGGCAATTTCATTTATCATGGTGAAGATGTTCTGGAGGCATGGGAGCTTCTTAAAGGTAAAGTCTCGCATGTGCATTGTAAAGACAGAGGAGAGAACTTCTCATCTGTTGCGGCTGGGGAAGGCAGTATTCCTATTGCATTGCTTGTTGAAAAGTTAAAGGCAGCAGGTTATGATGAATATCTGGCAATCGAACATTTTGATGCCCCGCAACAGGAAAAGTGTATGAAACGCTCGGCAGAATTTTTACTTAATGTTATTAAAAAATAATGAAATAAGCGAGGAACCCCACATGTTATTAGGAGCAATAGAAGCCGGCGGAACCAAGATGGTATGCGCCATAGGAAATGAAAACGGAGAAATATCCGAACAAACATCTATACCCACGGAAACCCCTGAGTTAACCATCCCCAAGATGATTTCCTTTTTTCAGGGAAAAGGAATCGAAGCGTTAGGAATCGGATGCTTCGGACCGATTGACGTCAACCGTAATTCTGATACATATGGTTATATTACGACAACGCCTAAACCGGGTTGGAAGAATTTTGATATGGTAGGAACATTTAAGAGAGAATTTAATGTTCCGGTAGGTTTTGATACGGATGTGAATGGTTCCGTTCTGGGAGAGTATACATGGGGAATCGGGAAAGGTCTGAATAGCTGCATCTATATTACTATCGGTACGGGAATCGGAGTCGGCATCATTGCTGATGGCAAATTACTGCACGGGATGCTGCATCCTGAGGGCGGACATATTTTGCTTCATAAACTGCCTGAGGATGATTATAAAGGTTTTTGTCCTTTCCATGAGAATTGTTTTGAAGGGCTGGCAGCAGGACCTGCTATTGAAGGAAGATGGGGAAAGAAAGCGGTTGAGCTGGCAGATAACAGTGAAGTCTGGGAAATGGAAGCAGAGTATATTGCGCAGGCGCTTGTTAATTATACATGTATTTTATCTCCGCAGCGTATTATTCTTGGTGGGGGCGTAATGCATCAAAAGCAACTGCTGCCAATGATTCGCAGCAGATTTGAGAAGCTGTTAAATGGATATTTGAAGACGAAAGAGTTAGAAGACCTTAATTCATTTATCGTGTTACAGAGCCTTGAGGATAAGCAGGGAATTATGGGAGCTTTGAGGCTTGGAATGATGGAATTGGATAATAGCTGCCATTCTGCGAAAGCATAGGAAAAAGTGTAAGGAAAAATGACCGGGCATAATAGATAATCAGCCTGCATAAATTGTAAGGAAAGAATTTATGCAGGCATTTCTATGGCACAGCTGTTTACTAATTTTTCAAATATTATTATTCCTGTGATTATTTTTTATATTGTGGCATATGGACTTACGGTTAAGTCAAAAGTTTATGAAGATTTCATAAAGGGTGCAAAAGACGGTTTTCACACTGTGATACAGATTATGCCAACATTGATTGGCCTGATGGTGGCGGTGGGAGTGCTGCGCGCATCAGGGTTTCTTACTTTTGTGGGAAACTTATTTGCCGGAGTAACGGAACGTTTTGGATTTTCTTCAGAACTGATACCGCTTATACTGGTTAAGATGTTTTCCTCTTCGGCGGCAACGGGATTAGTGCTTGATATTTTTAAAAACCATGGGCCGGATTCTTTGATTGGTATGACAACTTCCATCATGACAAGCTGCACTGAGACAGTTTTTTATACGATGTCGGTATATTTTATGGCAGCAAAAGTCACTAAGACCAGATATACGCTTGCAGGGGCAATTTTAGCGACAATATCCGGAGTTATCGCAAGTATTATGCTTGCAAAGCTTATGTGAGCCTGTTAAAATATGATAATGTCAAGAACAAAGGAAAAAGAGTAAAAGTAAAGAGGAGTAGAAATGAGCGCATTTGTAGAATTTAAGAATGTCAGTAAAACCTATCATATGGGAGAGGTAGATATAGATGCTCTTAAGGACGTAAATTTCACGATTGAAAAAGGAGAATTCTGCGTTGTGGTAGGTGCATCCGGTGCCGGAAAAACGACGATTTTAAATATATTAGGCGGTATGGATTCGCTCACATCCGGACAAGTTCTTCTGGATGGAGATGAAATTTCGGCTTATAACAGCAAGAAACTTACATCTTACAGACGATATGATATTGGTTTTGTTTTCCAATTCTATAATCTGGTACAGAATCTGACAGCGTTAGAGAATGTAGAGCTGGCTGCGCAGATTTGTAAAGACCCGTTGGACGCAATGACCGTTCTGGAGATGGTAGGCTTAAAAGACCGGGCGGGAAATTTTCCTGCGCAGTTGTCCGGTGGAGAACAGCAGAGAGTAGCGATTGCAAGGGCGCTAGCTAAGAATCCGAAGCTTTTGTTATGTGATGAGCCGACCGGCGCTTTAGACTATAATACGGGAAAAGCCGTACTTAAATTACTACAGGATACCTGCAGGAATGAGGGCGTGACAGTCGTCGTCATAACTCATAATCAGGCATTGACAGCGATGGCGGACAGGATAATCACGGTGAAGAGCGGGACGGTGAAGAAAATCGAAATGAATGAGCACATAGTTCCTGTAGAAGAAATTGAATGGTAATCATATCTGATCAGCGCACTTGCAGATATGAGTGTAAGATACAAGGAGTCGGCTAAATGAGCAGTTCAATGATAAAAACAACTATCAGGGAGATAAAGGGAAGTCTGGGACGATATGTGGCAATTCTGGCAATCGTAATGCTGGGAGTGGCTCTTTATGTGGGACTTAAAATGACTACTCCGGCGATGATAGTAACAGAGAAGGATTATCTGAATGATAGGAACTTCTTTGATTTTAACCTATTGTCAACCATAGGTTTTACGCAGGAAGATGTGGAAGAATTATCAGCAATGGAAGAAGTAGCAGATGCGGAAGGAGTTATATCTGTTGATGCTTTATGTTCCATAGAAGGTGGAAATGAGTCTGCTTATAAGATTTTTACAGTGCCGGAAAGTATTAATCAGATTGTAGTGACGGACGGAAGGCTGCCACAGAGCGCTGATGAATGCGTTTTGGATGCTAATATTGCGGGTGATATGGCAATAGGCTCACGTATTACGATAACTGATAATAATGAAGAAGATACGTTAGAGATGTTTCGAAACACTACATATACGATAGTCGGGATTGTACAGTCTCCATGTTATATTAATTTTGAAAGGGGTACAACCTCTATAGGAGACGGAAAAATTGCGGCATTTATCTGTGTGCCGAAAGAATCTTTTGACTGTGACTATCTCACGGGAATATATCTGACGACAAAGCAGAAATATGATGTTTATACGGATGAGTATGAAGATTATATTGACGAAATCCAAGGCGTTATAGAAGATAAGACAGAAGAGCTTGTTCAGGCAAGATATGATGGTCTTATTGAAGAAGCACAGGAAAAAATTGATGATGCTCAGACAGAACTTGACGATAAGAAGTCGGAAGCACAGGAGGAGCTGGATTCGGCTTCACAGGAAATCGCTGATGGTGAACAGGAGATTGCTGACGGCGAACAGAAAATCGCTGACGGTGAACAGGAAATTACCGACGGTGAGCAGGAAATCGCCAATCACGAACAGGAAATCGCTGACGGAAAAAGGGAGATTCAGCAGGCAAAAGATATGTTAGCTGAACAGGAAGCTGAGTTGAATGAGCGGGAAGCACAGCTTCTTGCAATGGAGGCTATGATGCCTGTAGAACAGTATCAGGCCGGTATGCTGCAGATTCAGGCAGGAAAAGAACAGATAGAGTCGGCAAGAACTGAAATAGCGGAAAATGAGGCAGAGCTTCTTGCAGGTGAGATAGAGCTTAATGAGGCAAAGGAGAAGATTGCGACATCAAAAGAGGATATTTCAACAGCTAAAGAAGATATCATAAATGCGAAAGAAGAAATTGCAGATGCCAGAAAGGAATATGAAGACGCAAAAGCTGAATTTGATAAGGAAGTAGCGGATGCTCAAAAGAAGATCGATGATGCTCAGGCAGAGCTTGATGATATTGAAGAACCGGACTATTATGTGTTGACCAGGAATACAAATGTCGGCTATGTCTGCTATGAGAGTGATTCCGAAATCGTAGCGGCGATTGCCGTTGTATTTCCGGTATTCTTTTTTCTGGTGGCAGCGTTGGTATGCATGACGACCATGAATAGGATGGTGGAGGAACAGAGAACACAGATTGGAATATTAAAGGCGCTTGGTTATAAGAACGGAACCATTATGGGTAAATTTTTATTTTATGCCGGGAGCGCTGCGACAATAGGTGCCATAATTGGTTGTGCGGTCGGCTCGTGGCTCTTCCCGAAGGTGATTTGGGAGGGGTATAGCATTATGTATGATATGCCCTCAATCAAATATGTTATTCATTTCAAAATTGCTGTTTTTTCACTTGCAGCGGCGCTTCTTTGCTCCGTAGGAGCGGTATATTTTTCCTGCAAGTACGAATTATACAGCGTGCCTGCGGAACTGATTCGCCCGAAGGCACCAAAAAATGGTAAGAGGATATTCTTAGAGAAGATTACATTCATCTGGAATAGGATGAAGTTTTTGCATAAGGTATCAGCGAGAAATATTGTGCGGTATAAAAAGAGATTTTTCATGATGATACTTGGAATCAGCGGTTGTACAGCGCTTCTTGTGACAGGCTTCGGAATCAATGATTCTGTGACAAATATTGCAGAATTACAGTATGATGAAGTTCAGATATTTGATATCGGGATTACTTTTTCGGATCCAATTCAGGATTCGTATATAGAAACAACCGCAGGGCAGACTAAAGATATTCTCGATAGAATAGCCTATCGTTATGAAGAAAGTGTAGATATGGATTATGACGGTAAAACCAAATCCGTATATATGGAAATTCCCAAAAATGCAGAGGAAATCAGTGATTTTCTAAGTCTTCATACGCAGACGGGAGAAGTGATTCCTTATCCTTCAGGAGATGAAGCGGTTCTTACTGCTAAGATGGCAGAGAATATGGGAATTACGGTGGGAGATAAAGTAATTTTAAGGGATAACGATATGAACAGTTTGGAAGTGACCATATCCGCTATCTGTGAGAACTTTGTATATAATTATATTTATATAAGTAAAGAGGCATACATAGCACAGCTTGGCAGAGAGCCTGAATATAAGAGCGCATATGCGAATGTGAAAGAAGGAGCCGATATCCATGAGGCAGCGGCGCGAATTTCAGATATGGATAATGTGCTTTCTGTTTCCGTTATTCAGGATATGCGTGAAAGAGTTTCAGGTATGATGGATAATATGGACTACATTATTGCCTTGATTATAGCGTGTGCAGGAAGTCTGGCATTCATTGTGCTCTACAACCTGACTAATATTAATATAACTGAAAGGATCAGAGAGATAGCTACCATAAAAGTACTTGGGTTTTATGCAAAGGAAACGGCTGATTATGTTTTCCGTGAAAACCTGATATTGACAGCTTTTGGTGCGCTTGTGGGACTGCTGCTCGGCAAGTGGCTGCATCAGTTTGTTATGTATAATGTTCAAATTGACATGATTTCCTTCAAAACGATTGTAAAGCCGATGAGCTATTTGCTCAGCCTCATATTTACCTTTGGTTTTGCAATGTTTGTAAATGGCATCATGTTTTTCAAATTAGAAAAGATTAATATGGCTGAATCTTTGAAATCAATAGAATGACGTTGAGGCGGAGTCTTATAAAACTCCGCCTTTAAAGTTACTGCACATAATAACACAAATATAAGCTTCAGGCATGTGTGAGCATAAGCAGTCTGTCAAGAGTTCTGAAGTCTGCCGGTCCGTTGTCAAGCATAAATGTATGGAACCGATATGGCGTATATGAATCTCCCCAGATTGTTTTTGCATTACGTTTCAATGACTCTATTTCCAGATATCCCAAATAGTATTTCGGATAATTACAAGGTTCTTCTACAATATATTCGTAAATATCGTGTATGTTTTCTTCTTCTGTAAATCCGATAGCAGATAGGATTGTATTTACTCTTTCATAAGATGCACCTTCATAATGAATGATAATATCAAGCAGCGAATAGAGGCATAATTGAATCTGCCTGTTAAGCTTTTCTGCCATATAGAGTGTCTCTGCCTCGGGGTGGGCATCTCTAGCCAGACGGATAGCATAATCGTATGAATTTAGTTCTACATACATTGCCCAGCCTTCTACATACCCGCCATAATACAGAATACTGCGAAGAGGGCATGCATCTACAGCCTGTAAATAATTCTGGTGGTATACGGTCTGATAGAGATGACCGGGATAGCCTTCATGCGCAAGTGTTGTAAAGAGAGTAAGACCATCGGTAGTATCCAAAGGATTAATATAGATAATATTTTCGCTTGCATTGTCAATGGGCGGCGTCAGATAGAAGGCGGGGGCAGAATATGGCGCGAGGTATTCATCTACATACTTGACACTGCATCTTATAGATTTTTCTGCTGATGAGCTTCCGCCCGCAGAAGAATTCTCTGCAAGGTATGTAATTGCAGGATAATCGTCCGTGATCATAGACTGAAGCTTTAGCAGCATATCTTCCGGAGAAAGTTCAGGAAAGGAAGTATCATTATCTGCAAGCATATAGTTTAAGTCAGGCTGCTTCTGAAACAGCAAAATCATAGCAGTGTAATTTTTTTCAAAATCCGATACCAGCATTTCTTTTATCTCCTGTATACTGCGATAAGAGCCTGTCGTAAGACGTAAGTTTGCCTGATAGTATTCCTTACCATCGGGGTAGTATGCAAGCCCTTGAGGGATATTTCCGCTGCCTTTTAATAATGTTAATTCGTCAGCCAGCTTATCATAGGCGGGAGCTACTATTGTTGAGAGCAGGCGATTATTTTCCAATAGCCATGCCTGCTTTTCGGATTCGTTTATAATGCCATTTGCAATTAAATTATCCAGACGTTGTGCAAAAGTTGTTTCCAGAAAATGGTTTCCGGACTCAAGCTGTTGTGGATCCATCAGCATGACACACTGGTCGATTACTTTATTAACGGAAGCGTCTGACATAAAGAGTCCGTGATCTGCTTTTTCCTGCTCATAAAGTATGATACCCTCAAGATAAGAAGGAATCTGAGACAGGATTGAGAGATAATTTTTTATATCGGCAACAGACGATATCCGATATTCGGAAAGCAGTAAAGGAAGACCGGACTGTATGCCTGAAGAGGGAGAGAGCGGCTCGTCATAATACAGATATGAAGAACTCTCTTTAGAGGCAGTCAGGTAGGAGGATAAAAGTATGTAAGTGTATTGGTTTACAGAGGATAGTTTTTCAGGATGAAATTTTTGCAATGAAATCAGAACCTCATCTGCTTTGTCCATATTCTCAAGAGCCTCTCCTGCATGATATACAGGAAGGGTTAGAGAACTTTCATCAATTCCGTATTTGGAGGCATCCGACAAAGTATAGTGCAGATTGATGGGATTGGAGCAAAGTTCTGATTTGAATAATTCTTCTGTGAATTTTTCAAATCGGGCATCTTCATTGAGTCTGTTATAAAGGAAAGTGGTTAATAAGATAAAAAAGAGCAATAGTATAACTGCTCCAAGCAATTGTCTGGGGGAAAGTTTCTTTTTCAATAAAATGACCCGCTTAATATGATTTTACTTAAGTATATGTATAGGTAAAGCCATGCATTCATTTAAAATCAGTGTGATGCTTATTTAATTAGAAATAGTTTAGCCTAATTTAAAATAGTTTAGTTTAAATTAAAATAAAATGGTTTATAGCTTGCTAGGAAATGTGTATAAGTATATAATAATATCATGGTAGATTGGTATTAGTATATGCAATAAAAAGGTATTTAATTGACTTAGGCCGAAAAACGGCAGAAAGAGAGGGGTTGTGAAGGCAAAAAATTACAAATTCTGGTTTTGTACGGGCTCGCAGGATTTATATGGGAATCGAGAGCGTGGTTATTGATAAGAATACAACAATTCGTGATTTTAAAAATGAGTTAAGATGGAATGAAGCAGCGTATTCAAGATAAATTAATCAGGAGGTTTAAAAATGGGGTTTACAATTGACGAAATTAGGAATCAGATTGAGGCCGGAAAGAGCATACTTGGCATTGAATTCGGTTCTACCAGAATCAAAGCAGTTCTGATAGCGGAAGATAATACGCCGGTTGCTTCCGGAGCACATGACTGGGAGAACAGACTTGAGAACGGAATCTGGACGTATAGTCTGGACGATGTCTGGAACGGTCTGCAGGACTGTTACCGGGATTTATCAGAGGATGTAAAGAAGCAATACGGCGTTGTTCTTGAAAAAACCGGAGCGATTGGGTTCAGTGCCATGATGCATGGATATATGGCGTTTGACGAGAAAGGTGAACTATTGGTTCCTTTCCGTACATGGAGAAATACCATTACCGGACAGGCATCAGAGGAACTGACGAAAACATTCAATTATCATATTCCGCAGCGGTGGAGTATTGCCCATCTTTATCAGTCGGTTTTGAATGGAGAAGAGCATGTTGCATCGGTTCGCTTTTTTACAACACTGGCAGGATATGTGCATTGGAAACTGACAGGCAGACGTGTTGTTGGGGTTGGTGAAGCGTCCGGCATGTTCCCAATCGATATTGCTACGGGTGATTTCAATGATAAGATGATTGCTCAGTTTGATGAACTTGTAGCTGATAAGAATTATCCATGGAAATTGCGGGATATTATGCCGGAAGTCCTGACAGCAGGAGATAATGCGGGAACATTGAGTGCGGAAGGAGCTAAGCTTATAGATCCTTCGGGTAGATTGCAGGCTGGTATACCGCTTTGTCCGCCTGAGGGTGATGCCGGAACGGGTATGGCAGCAACAAACTCTGTTGCGCGCAGAACAGGTAATGTGTCTGCCGGAACCAGTGTATTCGGAATGGTTGTTTTAGAGAGAGAGTTAAAGAAAGTATATGATGCAATCGACCTTGTCACAACGCCTGACGGCAGTCTGGTGGCAATGGCGCACTGCAACAACTGTACTTCCGATTTGAATGCATGGGTTGGTATTTTTAAAGAGTTTGCAGAGAGCATGGGTATGAAAGTCGATATGAATGAGTTGTTCAGTACACTGTACCGTAAGGCATTGGAAGGAGATGATGACTGCGGTGGTCTGCTTGCCTATAATTATTTTTCGGGAGAGCATATTACCGGATTTGAAGAAGGGCGTCCGTTGTTTGTCCGTACGCCGTCTGCTAAGTTTAATCTTGCCAATTTCATGCGAGTGCATCTTTTTACAGCTCTGGGTGTTTTAAAAACGGGTCTGGATATTCTTCTTAAAGAAGAAGGCGTACAGATAGATGAGATGTTCGGCCACGGCGGTTTGTTTAAGACCAAAGGAGTAGGGCAGCGTATTCTGGCTGCGGCAATTAACGCGCCCGTAAGTGTCATGGAGACAGCAGGAGAAGGCGGCGCATGGGGAATGGCCTTGCTGGCATCTTACATGATAAACAAGGAAGACGGTGAAACACTGCCTGCATTTCTCGAAAAGAAAGTTTTTGCCGGACAGAAGGGTGTCAAGGAAGCTCCGCATAAAGAGGAAGTTGAAGGCTTCAATAGATTTATGGAGCGTTATTCAAAAGGGCTTGGCATTGAAAGAGCGGCAGTTACATACCTGCAATAATTAAGAGAAAGGGAGGCAAGATATGTTAGAAGAGTTAAAAAGGAGCGTATATGAGGCAAATATGCTTTTGCCTAAGTACGGACTGGTCACTTTTACATGGGGAAATGTCAGTGGGATTGATGAAGAAACAGGTATATTTGCCATTAAGCCGTCAGGTGTGGAATATAATAAATTAACACCTGATGATATGGTGCTGATGGATTTGAATGGTAATAAAATTGAAGGACGATACAATCCTTCGTCCGATACGCCGACTCATATGGAATTATATAAAGCATATCCTGAAATCGGAGGTATCGTACACACGCATTCCTCATATGCGACGAGCTGGGCGCAGTCGGGCAGAAGTATTCCGTGCTACGGAACAACTCACGCAGATTATATTTACGGAGAAGTACCCTGCTTAAGATGCCTGACTAAAGAAGAAATAGAAGAAGCTTATGAGCAGAATACGGGTCTTCTGATTGTGAATGAATTTAAGAAGATGAATAAAGACGTCATGGCAGTTCCGGCAGTTCTGTGTAAGAACCACGGGCCTTTTGCGTGGGGAAAGGATGCAAATGAGGCGGTTCACAATGCAGTTGTTTTGGAAGAAGTGGCAAAGATGGCTTACCGGGCGGAGACGATTAATCCGAGAATTCAGCCCGCTCCGCAGGAACTGCAGGATAAGCATTATTTTAGAAAACATGGAGCAAATGCTTATTATGGACAGTCCAATCAGCATTAGATTCCGGTGCTGTCAATTCACATAATTTAGAGTGGCGGCAAATTATGTATTGTGGTAAGATATACGCAAGGAAATAAAATAATATCTGGGAGGTTGACGATGAATAAATTAGAGTTACAAAAAGCAGCTAATGAAGTCCGCAAAGGTATTGTTACTGCAGTTCATGGCGCAAAGGCAGGGCATCCGGGCGGCTCTTTGTCTGCAGCTGATATTTTTACATATCTTTATTTTGAGGAAATGAATATTGACCCGAAAGAGCCGAAGAAAGCTGATAGGGATCGTTTTGTATTATCCAAAGGTCATACGGCGCCGGGATTATATTCAGTACTTGCAAACCGCGGTTATTTTCCGGTAGAGGATCTGCCGACGCTGCGTCATCTTGGGTCTTATCTACAGGGACATCCCTGTATGCAGGAGACGCCGGGAGTTGATATGTCATCAGGCTCACTTGGCCAAGGCATTTCAGCGGCGGTAGGAATGGCGCTGGCAGGCAAGATGGACAATAAGAGTTATAGGGTATATACGCTGCTTGGCGATGGTGAGCTTGAGGAAGGCCAGGTGTGGGAAGCATCTATGTTTGCAGGACACAGGAAATTAGATAATCTGGTAGTAATTGTAGACAATAACGGTCTGCAGATTGACGGCAAGATTGATGATGTGTGTTCTCCGTATCCGATTGATAAAAAATTTGAGGCATTCAATTTCCATGTAATCAACATTGACGGCAATGACTTTGATCAGCTTGATGCAGCGTTCAAAGAGGCAAGGAATACCAAAGGCATGCCTACGGCTATAATCTGTAAGACGCTGAAGGGAAAAGGCGTTTCTTATATGGAGGGCAGCATAGGCTGGCACGGAAAGGCACCCAATGATGAAGAATATGAAATTGCAATGGCAGATTTGGAGAAAGTAGGTGAAGCATTATGTCAGAAGTAAAGAAAATTGCAACGAGAGAGAGTTATGGAAATGCTCTGGCACAGTACGGGGCGGAGTATCCTAATCTGGTTGTTCTGGATGCAGACCTTGCAGCCGCGACCAAGACAGGTGTCTTCAAGAAAGCTTTTCCCGACCGCCATATCGACTGCGGTATTGCAGAATGTAATATGACCGGTATTGCGGCGGGCCTTGCAACATGCGGTAAAATACCTTTTATCAGCTCATTTGCCATGTTTGCGGCAGGACGTAATTTCGAGCAGGTCCGCAATTCCATCGGATATCCTCATCTGAATGTGAAAATCGGTGCAACCCATGCCGGTATTACCGTTGGTGAAGACGGAGCTACACATCAGTGTAATGAAGACATAGCGCTTATGAGAACCATACCGGGTATGACGGTAATCGTTCCTTCTGATGACGTGGAAGCAAAAGCGGCAGTTAAGGCGGCAATAGAGATAGAAGGTCCCGTTTTTCTGAGATTCGGAAGAGCTGCGGTTCCTGTTATCAATGACAAACCGGATTATAAATTTGAAGTGGGTAAGGGCGTTTTATTAAGAGAAGGTACGGATGTTACGATTGTGGCATGCGGTATTACCGTATCATCTGCATTAGAAGCGGCTGAAATGCTTGCGGCTGACGGTGTAAGTGCGGAAGTAATCAATATTCATACAGTTAAACCGCTGGATAAGGATATTATTATAGCCTCCGCTAAGAAAACCGGGAAAGTGGTGACTGCTGAAGAACACAGTGTCATCGGCGGTCTGGGAAGTGCTGTATGTGACTGTCTGTCTGAAAATCTGCCGACGCCTGTTTTAAAGATCGGTATGCAGGATATATTCGGGGAATCCGGAACTGCGGCGGCATTGGTTGAAAAATATGGTTTAGACGGCAAAGGAATCTATGCAAAAGTAAAAGAATATGTAAAATAAGCTTAGTCTTATTTTGAGGAGTTTTTATGAAAAATTTATTAGCGCCCTCCATACTTG
>JAIDPH010000055.1:1556-6126 GCA_029062885.1 Lachnospiraceae bacterium | reverse complement strand
CTGTAGGGTCGCTAATGAAAAAATATGCAAATAACTGTGAGATTTCGCTGCTTGTGGAGGCGCTCTATAATATTGTAGATCAGCTTTTTATTGCCAATGCCAGTTACCTCGGCTCTTATGGCAATGCTGCCAATACGGTAGTTTTTCCTATGACGGTGATTGCTCTGGCTATTGCTGTGATGATCGGAGATGGCTGCTGCGCTTTTGTCAGTATTTGTCTGGGGGCAGGGCGCAGGGAAGACGCTCATAAAAGCATTGGAAGCGCTGTTTTGCTATGCGCTGGCAGCAGTATTGCACTCGCCATAATATACCTTATTTTTCAAGAGCCGATTCTGACGCTATTTGGTGGGCATGTCAATGAGGAAACATTTTTTCATTCTAAGGAATACTTCTTCTGGATTAGCTTAGGTATACCGTTTTATATGTTCGGGCAGGCTATGAATCCCATTATCCGCTCTGATGGAAGTCCGCAGTTTGCCATGTTCTCTACTTTGGCAGGTGCAGTGACTAATATAGTCCTTGACCCTATCTTTATCTTTGTATTCAAATGGGGAATGATGGGGGCAGCAGTGGCCACAGTGATGGGTCAGATTTTGACAGCGGTATTGGCTGTATGGTATCTATGCCATATGAAGGCCGTGAAGCTGCAAATCGAAAGCTTCCGTATTCATTATCAGTTGGCGGGAAAATATCTGGTACTGGGTATTACAAGCTTTTTGTCTCAAATTTCGTTGGTGGCGTCAATGGCAGCAATCAACAACATGATTCAGAAATATGGTGCGCTTGACTCTGTATTTGGGCAGGAACAGTATGCACAAATCCCGATGGCGATAGTTGGTATTGTAATGAAGTTTTTCCAGATAGTCATATCTATCGCAGTAGGAACAGCGGCAGGCTGTATCCCCGTTGTTGGGTACAATATTGGTGCAGGGAGAAAAGACAGGGTAAAAAGCCTGTTTACACGTCTATTGAGTGTGGAAGCCATTGTGGGTGCTATTGCTCTTATTATTGTGGAACTTTTTCCACGGCAGCTTATCAATCTGTTCGGCGCATCAAATGAGAGTGCTTATTACGCGCAGTTTGCCATTAAGAGTTTTCGCATTTATCTCTGCATGATGATTTTTGCGACTGTGAATAAGGGAACCTTCATTTTTCTGCAATCCTTGGGAAAGGCAGCGGAATCTACAGCTATTTCCCTGATTCGGGAGGTCGTGTTCGGTGTGGGTTTCGCGTTGCTTCTTCCCCGGTTTTTCGGATTGGACGGCGTACTATATTCCATGCCGATATCAGATATTCTGACTTTCTTGATTGCGGCGGCAATTATTGTACGGACATATAGAGAGCTGGCTCATTAAGTAATATTTAATTGAATTATGAGCGTGCTTGTGTTAGTATCACAGTGTTAAACGACTTAAAAATTCGGATTAGGAGATGAGGGAACATGAAAAATTTTAAAAATTATACACCGGAAAAATATTCTAAACCGGAGTTTCAGAAAGTAGAAGAAGGGATTTACCGGACAAAAGACCCCTACGGAATAGTAAAAGAGGATATTTATGTTACTTCTCTTTCTTTTGAGGCGGAGCCGGATTGTTACGGAGAAGAGGAGTCTTCGCCGAAATTTATCTCACAGGTACCCTTTGAAGCGCTTTTGGACGAATTTCTTGTGTCTGTGACGGATTTTTATGAAGAGGAAAATGAAAAGAGCGAAACGGTTTGTTATCAGGAATTTGGTGCTATGAAGTTAGAGGATATTCAGAAATTGCGGACATTAATTGGAAAACGTTTTTTTGCAGAACCATATGAGGAAGATGGCGAGGAGTATTATAAAGTTGTAATTGAATAAATTTGACTTATCTGCCGGAGAACTGCGCTATGAAATATAAAATTGCTCGAATTGCCATTATTGGTATGATATGCATATTCATTATTAATTACTTATTTTCACATTATGATGGAGAAGAATATAGTATTGAGAACGTAGAGGATTATGTCAGAAAGGTATGCGAAATTGGAAGTGTACCCGGAATGTCGATAGTTGTATTGGATGATGGGCAGGAATATTATATTAATGTCGGATATGCAGATAAAAATGAAAAAGTGGAAATGACGAGTGAAATCAGATGTGAATTGGGCTCTACTACAAAAGCGTTTACTGCACTTGGAGTTTTGCTTTTAGAGCAGGATGATAAGCTGAGTAGAAAAGACTCAGTTAGGGATTATATATCTTGGTTTCATCCGACATATGATGGGAAAGAGGTAACTATTACAATAGAAGATTTGTTGTGTCATACAAGCGGTATTCCGGTATGGACAATTGCAGGATTGCCGGCAGGAACTGTAAATGATGAGAAATTGCTAGAGAACACTGTTAAGGGGATTCAATCTGTCAAACTGAATAGTTTGCCGGGAACAGTACATAATTATGCCACTATTAACTATGATGTTCTGGCATTGATTATTGAAAATGTATCGGGAATGCCTTATGAGGAGTATATAGATAAAAATGTACTGGAACCGTTAGGTATGTCAAACAGTTATTTCAGGGTGGATGATGTAAAAGTTGAACAATCGGCACAGGGCTACAGATATGCGTTTTTAGGGGTAAGAAAATATGATGCTCCTACTTTCTATGGGAATACTGCCGCAGGATATTTAGTTTCTAATACGGAAGATTTATCAATTTGGTTGAAAGCTCAGATGGGAATGCTTGATGCGGATATGACGGAGAAATTAAGCCGTGCTATTATTGAGTCTCATTCATATCCTATAGATGATGAACAGCATTATTTTGCAGGCTGGAATTTATATGATACTTATTATTGCCATGGTGGTAATAATCCTAATTTTTCTTCACAGGTTATTATTGGGAGAACAAATAATAAAGCGGTTTTTGCGTTAGCAAATATCTTTGGCTCGGCTCAGACAAAAGCAGCGGACGGTATTTATCGTATGATGCAGGGAGAGACGGTTGAAATAGGATTTTGGGTGGATGGTTATTCTTTGGTGGATTTATTATGTTTTATAGGTTTTCTTTTTGAAATCTATATTACGATTTTATTGTTTGAGAAAAGAGGGCGAAAAAAGTATACTGGTATAAAGGCCTCTTTTTGTTTGCTTATGGCGGCTATAGTGTTGGTGTTTCCTTATATTCTGCATTACAGTTATTTTGCCCTGACAGTTTGGTGTTCACCTTGTCTGCTTATCGCAATAGCCGGTATTGAGATATGCTTTGCGGAATATGTGATACTATACATATATAGTCGTAAAAAAGAGATTTATGGAGGAAAATATCATGGAATTTGATGAAGCTTTAGGCCAATTTGTATTGGAGTATAATGAACTGATTTTTGCCTGGGATGAAGAACCTGAGGAAGGCTATATGGAACAGGTAAAAATAATATCTGAAAATTATAATACACATCTAAATTCAATTATTGAATTTATGATGCCTGATATTACAGAAGTTTTCGGTGATTTCAGTTATGATGAAGTAAAGGAGAAGTTAGGTAAGCCTATTATTGATTACGATAGGGGACAAGTAACATACCTTGAGCAATCATTTGATGATATGCATATATTTACATTTGAATTTATGGATGATAAATTTGAGGACTTGGAGTATTTTTCAATAGATGGATAATAAACAACTTCCCGTTTGTAGAATATAAAAAATCGCCCTTATATACTTGGCTTGTAGGAAGGGTGGAGCTTTTATCGCTTTTCTTTGGTCAACCATCCTGTATCCTGAAGGCGCTTATTTCTCTTGTTGCTTGTAATATGGCATATTATGTGAGTGTTTTTAAAGTGGGTGGTAGAAACGAAATACAATTATTTTTTGTATATAATATGGCATCGGATTTGGATACAAATTGGATACAGAGGCGTGACGATGTGCTGAAACTCCTTTCTTTACTGGATTTTTATTTCGCGAGAGCGGTTCAAGTCCCCCTCTCGCTACTAGGTATTTTATTGAAAGAAGTCGGTTATTGTAAAATAATTGATTTCTTTTATTGTATACAGAAAACGATGCCTATACCTGTCATGCCGGTAAAAGACTGATACCCTTATATATCAAGAAACATACTGTCTCCAATATATCGCGGAAAATAATAATATCTGTCGCTTCTTTTATATTCCATTGGAGTCATGTTAAGCTTGTGCTGCACCAAACGTGAAAAGTCCTGTTGCGAAGAATATCCCCACAGATATGCTATATCCGCCAACGGAAGCTCCGACTTTTTCATCAGAGTGAGTGCGCAAGAAAGGCGTCTCTTCCTAATATACTCCTTTATAGAATGCCCCACTACATTATAAAAATCCCTATATAGCTTGGCTCTTGATACAAACCCAGCCTGTGCGAGAGTCTCCGCACTGATATCCTCGGACAAATGTGCTTCCACATATTCAATTAATGCTTCTATATAGGTCAGTTTTTCTATATTCATTTTCATATCACTCGGGTATCCAAAAAACGGAAAGCCAAATCAAGGCTTTCCTCACTTTAAAATATATCAAACCACTACAAAAAGACAATTTCATAGCGCCCCTCATTATTATGCAGATTTAA
>JAIDPH010000055.1:0-1456 GCA_029062885.1 Lachnospiraceae bacterium | reverse complement strand
CTTTCCTCACTTTAAAATATATCAAACCACTACAAAAAGACAATTTCATAGCGCCCCTCATTATTATGCAGATTTAATACAGTTCAAATCAGACACAGGGGGTTCAAATTCCGACAGGTGAATAAATCCTTAAATCGTAATACCTGCTTGGTGATTCATAAGATAGACGTGTTCTTCGTAAATAAGCTGCTTGATTTCTTCAATATCCTCATCTGTGATGTGAGGAATTTCAAGCGGTGCTGCGCCACAATGATATTTCTTTTCCCCGTCAGGTGCAATGTAAATATAGACATGGGTGAGCGGTTCGCCCGCACACCAAGTACATTCTCCTTTGAGGCAATTTGCTTCGCGGGGATTCTTCTTTGAAACAGCCTCGCCGACAATACTGTTAAACCTTGCAGAATACCCTCTGCATGCGGAAAAGCGCAGCTGAAAGAATGGCGATAAGTCCTTTTTTAATCCCATTTTCCCAATCTGTTTGTTGTGGGAATTGTGCTTAAAAATGATATTCGATCTCTGCTTTTGCGGATTGTAACCAAGTTCAGAAAGATACAAAATGATTTTTAAATATAGAGTTCTGTCATTCTCTTCAAGAGTTGATAGATACGATTTGATAAGCTCTTCCTGCTTCTTTGTTTTCATATTTTCACCACCACACTTCTGCTTGTTAGATAATTATACTATATCATATCCCATGTTTTCCCGTCTGCTGCGGATAACAGGACTTGAACCTGCACGTCGGGGACACCAGAACCTAAATCTGGCGAGTCTGCCAATTCCGCCATATCCGCCTGTTTCTATGCCTGTATGTATGCTCCAGGCACAGATACGATTATATCGGTCAGGAGCGGTTTTGTCAAAACAAATCCGGTGTCTTCCTACTTATCATTATTCGGCGACCAATCATCGGCGGGCCTATATCCAGGTAAACCCAAATACCACTTCACGCCAAAACAGTCTATGACTATTGCTGAACAAGGGCTCCAGGGTAATTCACATATATCCAATTTAACTGTACCCTCGGCTTTTAATACCGAAAAAGCATGTTCAAGCTCTTTCCGCGTTTTAAAGGTATACTGAAGCTCAATCGGATTATAATCGGGATATTTAGCGTCCTTTGCCTCAACAACCGAACAAAAGCCCTGACCATCCTTCATCAGTTCCGAATGGTAATATGTGTTGTCATCGTTAAGCACATGATAACCAAGCTCTAAGCCAAAAGCCGATTTGTATAATTCAACCGCCTTTGGGCTGTTTTTGACATAAATTCCTACTTCGAGTAAGCTCATGTATATTCCACCTTTCTTATCGGGGAGATGTTTAAAAGTATCTAAATTACGATCGCTCTCCAACATCTCCTCATCTTTTTATATATTTTAACATATTTTGTCTGATTGTCTTGTAAAAATGCGACATCATACGCAGCGTTCCGTAAAAATCATTTGTTCTTAAATGT
>JAIDPH010000054.1 GCA_029062885.1 Lachnospiraceae bacterium | reverse complement strand
GAAGCGGCACGAGCCGGAGAACAGGGCAAAGGTTTTGCAGTTGTGGCGGATAATGTACAGCAGCTGGCTGAACAGTCAAAAGAGGCAAGCAATTCCATTCAGGAACTGGTGCCCAAGATTCAAGCCAAGCTGGAGGGGGTAAAATCTATCAATGAGCAGAATCGTTTATCTGTTGAGGCGGGAATTGACAAGATCTTAGATGCCAAGATCAAAGCCGAATCTCTAGGGGACATGCAGAAGAATTCCATAACCATGACCGAGCAGATTGTAGAGCGCAGCGACCAAACCAGAACATATAGTGAACAGGTTCGCGATATGGCTCTTTCTCTGGACGAATTGGTTTCAAACTTTAAGAGCAGGGCTGATGAGATCGTAGACGATGCCAACAATGAAGGAGAAATCACGGGTATGACCGAAGAGTCTTTTGCAAGGGTAAAATGCATTGCAGAGGAATTGTTGACTTTGTCTCATGCATCCATATAACATTGTATTTGTGGAAAAAGAGCTGCGCACTAATTCACACTTAGTGCGACAGCCCTATTGATTTTATTTTTGTAGTTCAGTAATTAATTTGTCTTTTGACCATTGCAGTCAAAACCTGGATTGAACGCATAGAAATTCTTATCATTCAAGCGATCCTGTACGATTCTGAGGGCTTCACCAAACCTTTGAAAGTGCACAACTTCCCTTGCCCTAAGGAACTTAATCGGTTCGCAGACATCAGAATCATCGCGGACAAGTCTTAAGATGTTGTCATAAGTTAAGCGAGCCTTCTGTTCAGCAGCCATATCCTCCATCAAATCGGCAATTATATCACCGGTTGACTGGAACTGAGCAGAGCTAAACGGCATGCCGCTTGCAGCCTGAGGCCAGATACCTATTGTGTGATCCACATAGTAGTTTGCAAATCCTGAATCTTCAATTTCTTCCATAGATAAGCCGCGTGTCAGCTGGTGTACGATTGTTGCAACCATTTCAAGATGCCCGAGTTCCTCAGTACCGATGTCCGTCAGAATACTTGCAACCTCTCTATAAGGCGCAGCATAGCGCTGTGACAGATAACGCATCGACGCTCCCATTTCGCCGTCAGGTCCACCATACTGACTAATGATTGCCTGAGCCAGCATTGCATTAGGATTTTTAATATTTACCGGAAATTGTAATCTTTTTTCATAACTAAACATTAATCACAGCCCCCTTCCCATGGCATAGGTGTTGTCGCCCAGGTCCATTCGTTGCAGGAAGAAGCATCTGCGGTCGATATTGTAAGTGGGCTGTATTTAGACGCATATTCGCGCAATGCCTGATTTTTCATGCGGACATAATGTTTCAGATAGTCTATAGCTTCACTGTCTGTTGGGTGTGTATCAAGATACTCTGTCATTTCTACTATTACGAAATCCATCAGACTGATGTTGTGGAGCAGTTTTTCCTGCTCATTTTTATAACTTCTTGTCATTTACAGCATCTCCTTCCTGAAAATGGTTGATTTAGTTCCGGAAAGATAGTTCCGTTTTCAAATGCCTCATCCAAATCTTCGTAAATATTGGTCAGACGCTGCCATGGAACATATGCCATAGCAATCGGAAATCTGTCGAAAGAATCATTAAAGCCAAAATTTTTCCGAACGGCAGTATTAACAGTATTCATTGCTTTCCTTTCTTTTACTTTGAAATAAAAACTATAAATTTTTTCTCAAAGTTCTATTTTTTATATGGTTTTAATATTATAATATGTTATAATTACTTTCGTGTGTTTGAAAAGGAGTGCTGTAACTTGATAAAAGTAGATAATATCATAAAAAAATATTGAAACCATGTCGCTGTAGATAATTTGTCTTTTGAAGTGGAAAAAGGACAGATATTTGGATTTTTAGGACCAAACGGCGCCGGAAAGACAACGACAATGAATATTATGACGGGGTACATAGCAGCTACGGACGGTACTGTGGAGATTAACGGATATGATATCCTGACTAAGCCGGAAGAAGCCAAAAAATGTATAGGATATCTACCGGAGATTCCGCCGCTGTATTCTGATATGACGGTAATGGAGTATTTGCGGTTTGTTGCGGAATTAAAAAAGGTTCCGAAGGAAGAAAGAAGCGGGCAGATTCAGGAAATCATGCAGATGACTGAAATTCTGGATGTAGAGGGACGTTTAATCAAGAACTTGTCTAAGGGATATAAGCAGAGAGTAGGTTTGGCACAGGCTATAATAGGGTATCCTGATGTTATAATTTTGGACGAACCGATGGTTGGACTTGACCCTAAGCAGATTATTGAAATCAGGGCGCTGATAAAGAAGCTTTCTAAGAATCACACTATTATTCTGAGCTCACATATTTTATCGGAAGTAAGTACATTATGCGACCATATAATGATCATATCGCATGGTAAACTGATGGCAAGCGATACTCCGCAGGGGTTGCAAAAACTTATGGAGAAGTCTATAGAAATAGAAATTGTTGCTATGGGCAGTAAGGAAAAGGCAGAGGAGATTCTAAGTAAGATAGAGCATATCCAGTCGTATACTTGTGAGACTTCTGAAGAAGATAATGTTAAAATAAATGTCATTACAGAGGCGAATATGGATATCCGTAAGGAATTGTCTGTTGCGCTGACCGGTGGAAGCATGCCGGTGCTGTCTATGAATAAGATGGAGAAATCATTGGAGGATATTTTCCTTCAACTGACAGAGGCATCCGAACAGGAGGAAGAGTAAGATGATTGCTATATATAAAAGAGAATTTATGTCATTTTTTCATTCCTTTATAGGCTGGCTGTTTCTAGCAGCTACCTTGTTAATGACAGGTGTTTACTTCACTGCTTATAATATGTTTTATGGTGACCCCAATATTTCAGGAGTATTGGCGAGTATTATGTTTTTATTTGTAATTGCGATTCCGATTCTGACGATGGGGATTTTGGCGGAAGACAGGAAGCATAAGACGGATCAGTTGATTTTGACAGCGCCGGTGACGGTCGGAAAGATTGTACTTGGAAAATATCTGGCATTATTGACAGTATTTGCCATACCGGCTATAGTGATTGGTTTTACGCCGATTGTTCTGTCATTTTTCGGTACATTTCAAATGGGTGTGTCGTATACAGCATTGCTCGGATTTTTCTTATACGGAGCGTTGGCACTGGCAATAGGCTTATTTATATCTTCTTTGACGGAAAGCAATATCATTGCGGCGATACTTACTTTTGTTGCATTGTTTTTAGGGTATATGATGTCAGGTATATGCAGTATAATTTCCCAGACCGGAAATATTTTGACTAAAATATTAAGCGCATTTGATATGTTTGGAAGGTTTGAAGAGATGTTAAGCGGTAATCTTTATCTGCCTTCTGTTGTATATTATATTACTATTACGGCATTTATGCTTATTTGTACTGTGCAATCCATTCAGAAGCGAAGATATACCGCATCGGGCAAGGGCATTAAGCTTGGAAAGTACAGCTTGGGTTTGGTTATAGTTTCATTAATTTTGACTGCATTAGTCAATACATTAATATATAAGCTTCCTGCGAATATGCTTTCATATGATGTCACATCCAATAAATTATTCACTACAACGGAATATACCCAAAAATACGTGTCGGATTTAGAGGATGATGTTACAATTTATGTCCTTGAAAATGAAGACAATAAGGATAGAAATCTTGATAAGATGCTGCAAAAAATCGGAAATTTATCAGAACATATTACAATAATCTATGTTGATCCGACTGCAAATCCGTTGTTCTATACCAATTATTCGGATACATCGCCAAGCCGTAACAGTCTTATTGTGGTAGGTCCTGAAAGAAGCAGGATTGTTGATTATGAGAATATTTATACATATGAATTTGATTACATGGCTTATCAGTACCAGATTACAGGATATGATGGTGAGGGGCAGATTGTTTCTTCACTGGCATATGTTACGACAGACGATATGCCTAAGATTTACGTAATAGCAGGACATAGTGAACTTGAGCTGGAGGCAAAGTTTATTGATGCTATTCAAAAGGAGAATATAGAATATGAAAACCTTTCCTTGCTTGCGGTAAGTGAAATTCCGGAAGACGCCAAGACAATTATAATAAATGCGCCTATTACGGATTTTTCCTCCGATGATGCCGATAAGGTTATTGCATATCTGGAAGCCGGCGGAAATGCAATAATTATTCCTACATGGTCAGATGAAGAAATGCCGAATTTTGAAAGGATTCTGGAGTACTATGGGGTGTCGCTTGCAGATGGCATGATTGTGGAAGGAGATATGGGTATGTACTATAATGAAGACCCATTCATGCTGTTTCCTCAGATTGATTATGACGAAATTACGGACAGTGTTTATGATGCCGTTGTTTTTGTTCCATATGCGCAGGGATTGTATTATGATGATGAAGCGGAAGACATATATTATCAGCCGCTGCTTGAAACAAGCGACAGTTCTTACAGTAAAGCGTATTCGGATATGGAAATAAATACGGGATTTTATAAATCAGAAGGAGATATTGACGGACCTTTTGTCATTGCTATGAAGGCAGAGAAAATTATAGGAAATGACGTGGTTTCTAAGGTTGTTTTTGCGGCTTCGGAAAATATGTTTAGTGAGGCGGCAGACAGTGTTGTTCCCGGAAATAACGTAAAACTGTTCAGCAGTATCTTAAGCTCGCTTGTAGAGCATGAAAGTTCCGTGTCAATTCCGGTTAAATATTATGATGCTGCAGCTTTAATTTTTTCAACGCGGGATATCGTGGTAGTCGGTATCATATCTATTCTGGTCATACCGATATGCTGCCTGGTAATTGGGTTTGTAATCTGGCTTAGCAGAAGGAAAAGATAGGATTGTTGACTTCCATGTTAGTTTGTGCAAAAATATAGTGGATGACATAATAGAGGTACAGATGTATGAGAGGAATCGATACACAGGTCCGCAAAAACAGACGGCGGATTTTTAAAGAAGTCGCAAATCTTGCATACACTTCAGAAAACTTAATAGATGATATAGAGGCCCTGCCTTATAAAATTGTAGATTATGATGAATCGGAATATGAAAGTATCTACAGGGAACGCTCAATTGTGCGTGAGAGAGTAAGGCTGGCAATGGGAATGTCCTTAAGACCTGAGAATCGTCCTGTTCATCTGACTCAGGGATTGGAAGAAAGTAATATTTCCGAGAAATATTACGAACCGCCTCTTATGCAGGTTATACCTTCGGCATGTAATGCCTGCCCTGAAAACAGCTATCAGGTAACGGACAAGTGTATGGGGTGTGTAGCGCATCCGTGCAGGGAGGTCTGTCCAAGAGACGCGATCTCCATGAAAAACGGAAAATCCGTCATTGAGCAGGAAAAATGTATAAAATGCGGAAAATGTAAAGCAATCTGTCCATATGACGCAATATCACATCAGGTAAGACCGTGTGCCGGCGCCTGTGGAGTAAATGCGATTAAGAATGACGCAAAAGGCCGTGCACTTATTGATAACGACTTGTGTGTGTCCTGTGGACAGTGTATGGTAAGCTGCCCTTTCGGAGCTATTGCGGATAAGTCGCAGATTTTCCAGTTAATACGTTCCCTGCAGGCAGGGCATAAGATTATTGTACAGCTTGCACCTTCTTTTGCAGGGCAGTTTGGACCCACTGTAACTCCGGATATGCTAAAGACAGCTTTAAAACAGTTGGGATTTTATGATGTATATGAAACGGCAATAGGTGCAGATATGGGCGCTATGACAGAAGCGGAGCACTATGCCAAAGAGGTGGCGACCGGCAAGCTGCCGTTCAGCCTGACTTCCTGCTGCCCGTCGTGGTCGGTGCTTGCGAAGAAGTTTTTCCCTGAGACGATTGACAAGATATCCAATGCGTTGACGCCTATGGTGGCGACTGCAAGAGTTATAAAGGAAGAACATCCGGATGCAAAAGTGGTCTTTATCGGCCCCTGCGCTTCTAAAAAGTTGGAAGCGTCAAGACGGACAATTCGTTCTGATGTTGATTTTGTCATAACATTTGAAGAACTTACCGGCATGTTTGAGGCGAAAGGAATACTGCTTGAAGAAATTCAGGCGTTAGATGAATTGTCGGGCGCGACGGGAGCTGGACGCGGTTATGGTGTTGCAGGAGGCGTGGCTTCTGCCATTGTTGAATGCGTCAGGGAGTATTATCCGGATGTAGAGGTCAATATAGAACACGCAGAAGGCCTTTCTGAGTGTAAAAAGATTCTGATGCTTGCCAAAGTAGGAAAGAAGGATGGCTGTTTGATAGAAGGAATGGCGTGTCCGGGCGGTTGTGTTGCAGGAGCAGGAACAAATATTGCGATTCCGCAGGCGGCTAAGGCGGTAGAAGGTTTCAAAGAAGCATCAGAACTTAGGATTCCAAAGAAAAAGTAGAATATAAGTGAATAGATATCAGACAGTATGAAAGGAGTATAGATATACAATGCAGAAAATAAGGACAAGATATGCGCCAAGTCCGACGGGGCGCATGCATGTAGGGAATTTGAGATCAGCGCTGTATGAGTATCTTATTGCAAAACATGAGGACGGAGATTTTATGCTACGCATCGAGGATACGGATCAGGAGCGCTTTGTAGAAGGAGCTATGGATATTATATATCGTACTCTGGAAAAGACCGGACTTGTACACGATGAAGGTCCGGATAAGGACGGCGGTTATGGTCCTTATATCCAGAGCGAGAGAATGAAGACCGGTATTTATATGAAGTATGCCAAAGAGCTGATTGACAAAGGAGAGGCATATTATTGCTTCTGTGATAAAGAGCGTCTTGCCACCTTGAAAAAAGAGGTAATGGAAGGTAAGGAGATTACTGTTTATGATAAACATTGTCTTCATCTATCCAAGGAGGAGATTCAGGCTAATCTGGACGCTGGAAAGCCTTTTGTCATCAGGCAGAATAACCCTACAGAGGGAAGTACGACCTTTCATGATGAACTTTATGGGGATATTACTGTGGAGAACGCTGAACTGGACGATATGATTCTGATTAAGTCTGACGGATATCCCACCTATAATTTTGCCAATGTAGTGGACGACCATACCATGAATATTACTCATGTGGTGAGAGGAAATGAATACCTATCATCATCCCCAAAATATCAGCGCCTTTACGATGCTTTCGGCTGGCAGAGTCCGGTATATGTGCATCTGCCGCTGGTAACGGATGAAAATCACAAAAAGCTTGCAAAAAGAAGTGAGAACGGCTCATATATTTTTGAGGAGATGATAGAGCAGGGATTTGTGGCAGAGGCGATAGTAAACTATATTGCGCTGCTTGGCTGGTCTCCCGATGATGACCGTGAGATTTTCAGTTTAGAAGAGCTTGTAAAGGCGTTCGATTATCATAGAATAAGTAAGTCGCCTGCAGTTTTTGATAATGTTAAACTGCGCTGGATGAATGGTGAGTACATCAAGGCTATGGATTTTGATAAGTTTTATGAGAAGGCGGAGCCATACTTAAAATCCGTTCTGACAAAGGAGCTTGACTTAAAAAAGATAGCAAATATGGTGAAGACCCGCATCGAGGTGTTCCCTGATATTACAGAGCATGTGGACTTCTTTCAGGAACTGCCTGAGTATGATGTGGAGATGTACACACACAAGAAGATGAAGACTACTAAAGAGTCATCATTGGAAGTGCTCACACAGCTTCTCCCGATACTGGAGGAGCAGGAGGATTACAGCAATGACGCCCTGTATAAGACCTTGACGGATTTTGTAGCGAAGATTGACTGTAAGAACGGCTATGTAATGTGGCCGGTAAGGACTGCCGTTTCAGGAAAGCAGATGACTCCTGCAGGAGCCACGGAAATCATGGAAGTACTTGGAAAGGAAGAGTCGCTTCTAAGAATCAGAAAGGGAATAGAAAAGTTACAGAATGCCTGAATTAACTATAAATCCTATACAGAAAAAAGCTATTGAGTTTGCTGCCGGAACCATGCAGGTACTTGCGGGTCCCGGCAGCGGCAAGACATTTGTTATCACGCAGCGTATACGCTATCTTATAAGACACTATGACGTGGAACCTTCCGATATACTGGTAATTACCTTTACCAAGGCGGCAGCCGGAGAAATGCAACAGCGATTTTATAAGCTGATGGAAGGAAGCAGACCGCCTGTAAATTTTGGTACTTTTCACGCAATCTTTTATCATATCTTAAGACAGACCGGGAAATATCATAAGTATACCCTGATTACCGAACTGGAAAAAAGAAAACTCCTGCTGCATATATTACATATGCCTGTTAGTGCAATGTTATTAAATAATGAAAAAGTAGAAACCGTGCTGGGAAATATCGGCAGGCTTAAGAATAATGGGGAAAAAATCGACGCCCTGCCTCCCGAAACGTTTTCCGATAATGTTCTTACGAAAGAAGAGCTTATACAAATTTATCAGGAATATAATCAATATCTTGCTGAATTTAATAAGCTGGATTTTGACGATATGGGGTTATTGTGCCTTAAATTATTTAAAGATAATCCTGAGATTCTCTCACAATGGCAGGAGAGGTACCGTTTTATCATGGTGGACGAATTTCAGGACATAAATCATATGCAATATGAAATTGTGAGAAGTATCGCAAAACCTCTTGATAATCTGTTCGTGGTAGGGGATGACGATCAGTCCATATATGGTTTCAGGGGAGCAAGACCTGATATTATGCAGAAATTCATGAGAGATTATCCTGATGCTAAGCAGCTCTTATTGGATGTAAATTATCGCTGTCATGAGGAGATTGTTAAACAATCCCTGAATGTGATAAATGTAAACAATAATCGTTTTAGAAAAGAAATACACGCTTCGCACGAGGAGGGGCAGGGTATAATCATACAGTCTTATCCTGATAAGGAAAAAGAATATGATGAACTGATATTCATGTTAAAAGAGCTTGCAATAAGGAGTAAGCCTGAACTTTTATGCAATACGGCAGTTATATATCGCACTAATCATGAATGCAGCCTGCTTGCCGAGAAAATGCTTATGAATAATATTCCTTTTATCATGAAAGAGAAACTGCAATGTCAGTATGACCATTTTGTAATTAAAGATATTCTTGCTTATCTGGAATTTGCGAACGGTGACAGACACAGGGAAATATTTCATCTTTTTATGAACAGGCCGCTAAGGTATTTAAGAAAGGACTGTGCTTTAAATAATCCAGTTGTATTAGATGAGCTTTTGCAGTATTACAAAAATAATGCGGATATGAAGGAGGTATCACGCAAGCTTTTTCATGATATAGAACAGATAGGCAGATTAAGACCATATCCCGCCATAAGCTATATAAGACAGGTCGCAGGCTATGATGATTTTATAAAGCAGAATTACAGCGGAGAGACAAGAGAAAGGCTGCTCAATATGGCAGATGATTTTCAGAGACTTGCCAAGCAGTATAGGAACTTTGAAGAATTGAATGACTATATAAGTCAATGCAGGGAACTTGTAAAAAAGAAGCAGGAAGAAATAAAAGCAGACATGAAAGATAATGAGCAGATCGGAATACGTCTTTTGACAATGCATGCTTCCAAAGGATTAGAATTTGACACAGTGTATCTTCCGGACGTCAATGAGGGAAAGATACCTGCTAAGCATTCCGTTACACAGGAAGCAATCGAGGAAGAACGCCGAATGTTCTATGTGGCTATGACAAGGGCAAAGAAAGAACTGCATATTCTTTATTGCTGGCAAAAAGGGGGAAATGATACTCCTTCACGGTTCCTTGAGCCGATTATATCAAAGAGGGGATAGGTATGTTAATTCCTATCCCCGGCATAAATTATTCTTCGTCGCCTACAATTTCATCAAATTCAGCAGCGTCAAGATATTCATCAAAAGCTTCACCGACAGCTTCATACTCATCGTCGTCGTCAATATATTCTAAAACAGGTTCCTTGTTGGGATCGCTTTCGTCCTCAAAATAGCGGTAGAACCATACTTCACCGTTTTCGTTGTGACCATTTTCATCAAGAGGCAGTAATACGATGTAATCTTTATCTGATACGGTGAGAATAGTGACAACAGCACATGTAACATGGCTTCCGTCGTCTAAATCAAGCTCGACCGTCATTTCTTCCTCAGCTTCATTTGTCTGCTCAGATTCTATAGCTTCAAAATCATCATTTTTCATATAGCGAATACTCCTTTCATAGACTTTGACTATTTAATATAACCTTATTCTACAGAAATATTGGTAGAGATTCAATGAGATTTTACCAGAATTTTACC
>JAIDPH010000053.1 GCA_029062885.1 Lachnospiraceae bacterium | reverse complement strand
AAATAGGAGATATGAAAAATATGAATATTTTTCCTAGTGAACTCTTCGAGGAAATGCAAAAATTGGATTTTGATAAGTTGTAAAACTGCACAATACAATATGTTGTATTGTTTTTTTCTAGAAAATCATTATAATACCATATCATGATTTCTAAACATAATTATAATATTCCGTTTAGGAATTTTTCTACAACTTTGCCACATAAAAAGAATTGCGTACATCCTTTGAATATGATATATGTATAGATATATAGAATAGCCAACTTTTATGACATTGAAATCTGGATCTGAAAACATATTATTCTGCTTTGCATATCCGGCGCATCGCCAACAATTCAAAGCAAAAGTAAAATTTAGCTGGGAGGGGTGTATAAAGAGTTGTTTATTGGACTTAAAAGTATGTAAAATATAAAAAAAGTAAAGTAACTGTTGACAAAATCGAACATTTGTTTTAATCTAACAATATAAGAACAAATGTTCTACTGCAAAAGGAGATTGAATAATGGAAAAAGAGGAAAGATTAAAAGCATTGGATGCTGCCATAGGGCAGATTGAAAGACAATTTGGAAAGGGCGCAATTATGAAGCTCGGCGATCCTTCCGTACAGATGAATATTGAGACGATTCCTACAGGTTCGTTAAGTCTGGATATTGCATTGGGATTGGGAGGAATACCAAAAGGAAGGATTGTGGAGATATATGGACCGGAATCAAGTGGTAAGACTACGGTAACCCTGCATATGATTGCCGAAGTGCAGAAGAGAGGCGGTATTGCGGGATTCATTGATGCTGAACATGCGTTGGACCCTGTTTATGCTAAGAATATTGGTGTTGATGTGGATAATTTATATATTTCACAGCCTGATAATGGTGAACAGGCATTGGAAATCACGGAGACAATGGTGCGTTCCGGCGCTATAGACATTGTAGTTGTGGACTCCGTGGCAGCTCTTGTACCGAAAGCAGAGATAGATGGAGATATGGGAGATTCACATGTGGGACTGCAGGCAAGACTGATGTCTCAGGCGCTGCGTAAGCTGACGGGTGTAATCAGCAAATCTAACTGTACTGTTGTTTTCATTAACCAGCTTCGTGAGAAGGTTGGTATTATGTTTGGCAATCCTGAGACTACTACAGGCGGACGCGCACTGAAATTCTATTCGTCCGTCAGGTTGGATGTCAGAAGGATAGAGTCCATAAAGCAAGGCGGAGAAGTCATCGGCAATAGGACGAGGGTAAAGGTCGTTAAGAATAAGATAGCACCTCCGTTTAAGGAAGCGGAATTTGATATTATGTTCGGTGAAGGGATTTCCACGATAGGAGATATTCTGGATTTGGCGGCCGATAACGGAATAATTAATAAGAGCGGCGCATGGTATGCTTACGAAGGGAACAAGATTGGACAGGGAAGAGAGAATGCCAAACAGTATCTTAAGGACAATCAAGCAGTGTGCGATGAAGTAGAGCGGAAAGTCAGAGAATTGTTCAATCTGGACGCAGCGGTGCAGGATAATGAAGGAAAATCATTAAGTGAAAAGTCATCTAAGGATAAAGCCACGAAGGAAAAGGCGTCACAAGAGAAAGAATAAAGGGTATTTCTATGACAGTAACAGATATCATGCCAATTACAAAATCAAGATACAGGATTGTTCTGGATGAAGAACTTACTTTTGTATTATACAAGGGTGAAATGAATCGTCTACATATACAAAGAGGTGAAGAGATTATGGAAGATACTTATTTGCGTATCTTCCATGAGATCCTCCCCAAAAGAGCCAAACTCAGATGTATGAATCTGCTTCAGTCGAAAGATTATACTCACAGACAGCTGGAGGATAAGCTAAAGAAGGGAGAATATCCGGAGGAAATCATCGAAGATGCAATTGCATATGTGGAATCTTACGGTTATGTTGATGATGAAAAGTATGTTAGGAATTTTATTGAATACAACATGAGCAAAAAGAGCAGAATGCGAATAGAGAATGACCTGATGCGGAAGGGAGTCCGCAGGGATTTGATTGGTAAGATATTTGATGAACTAAAAG
This sequence comes from Lachnospiraceae bacterium, assembly GCA_029062885.1. GTDB lineage: Bacteria > Bacillota > Clostridia > Lachnospirales > Lachnospiraceae > UBA3282. The sequence goes on along the minus strand of JAIDPH010000053.1, from coordinate 1,602 downwards.
AATCTGGAACAGAGATAGATGAAATTGCCATGATTCAGAAGCTTTTACTCAAAAAAAATTATAATTCAAAGTCGGCTACTGATGAAGAAAGACGAAAGATGTATGCATTTTTGTCCAGAAGAGGATTTGGTTCTGATGTAATCGGTAGAGCACTTCTACTTGACATAACATAATTTTAGATGTAGAATTAGTGTGTTGTATTTTTCGATTATTAATTCAACAGTAATTATTGATATGTACAATGAAAACTTAATAAGGAGGTGCTCCTGTAAATGCAGTGGATATGGATTTTGGCGGCAATAGTCATTACGCTGGTTATATCTATTCCGGTTACCGCAATTATAGCTACGAGCTATCATAAGAAGATAGTTGAAGCTAAGTTGGGAAATGCGGATGAGAAAGCAAGAAAAATTATCGATGAAGCCCTCAAGACAGCTGAAACCAAGAAGCACGAAGCGTTGCTTGAAGCAAAAGAAGAGACTATTCGTTCTAAGAGCGAATTGGACAAGGAAATCAAGGAACGTCGTGCGGAAGCGCAGCGATATGAACGCAGGATTCAGCAGAAGGAAGAGAACATCGATAAGAAGGCGGATGCTATTGAGAGAAAAGAAGCAAGTCTGATTGCAAAAGAAGAATCGCTTGCTAAACAGCGTGAAGAAATCTCAAAACTCAATGAGCAAAGATTACAGGAACTGGAACGAATCTCAGGTCTTACCTCCGAACAGGCAAAAGATTATTTATTGAAAATTGTTGAAGATGAAGTAAAACATGAAACTGCTGTAATGATTAAGGAAATGGAGAGCAGGGCAAAGGAAGAAGCAGATAAGAAGGCAAAGGAATATGTAGTGACAGCGATTCAGAAATGCGCGGCTGACCATGTTTCTGAGACTACCATATCTGTTGTTCAGCTCCCCAATGACGAAATGAAAGGAAGGATCATCGGTAGAGAGGGTCGTAACATCAGGACTCTTGAAACCATGACCGGCGTTGATTTGATTATCGACGACACTCCTGAAGCCGTAATTTTATCAGGATTTGATCCGATTCGTCGTGAAGTGGCAAGAATTGCGCTTGAAAAATTAATCGTAGATGGTCGTATACATCCGGCCAGAATTGAAGAGATGGTTGAGAAAGCGCAAAAAGAAGTTGAAGTAATGATAAAAGAAGAAGGTGAAGCAGCAACACTGGAAGTAGGTGTACATGGCATTCATCCGGAGCTTATCAGATTACTTGGTAAAATGAAGTTCAGAACCAGCTATGGTCAGAACGCATTGAAACATTCGATTGAGGTAGCGCAGTTATCCGGTCTGCTGGCGGCAGAGCTTGGCTTGGATGTCAGGATGGCGAAGCGTGCCGGTCTGTTGCATGATATAGGTAAAGCAGTGGATCATGAAATGGAAGGCTCACATATTCAGTTGGGTGTGGATCTTTGTAGAAAATACAAGGAATCTCCGGTTGTTATTAATGCGGTAGAATCTCATCATGGAGATGTTGAACCTCAGACTTTGATTGCATGTTTGGTACAAGCTGCGGACACTATTTCCGCTGCAAGACCGGGTGCAAGAAGAGAAACATTAGAAACATATACAAGCAGACTTAAAC
>JAIDPH010000052.1 GCA_029062885.1 Lachnospiraceae bacterium | reverse complement strand
TCTCATTTCATAAACCTCCTAATCCATTATACAAAACCATTAGCCTTTATATAAATATTGAGAGATATATTTTATCTTATATATCTGTCTTAAGCAAGATTCTCTTTAACATATTCTTCATAATCTGTCTCGCTTGCAAATAACATATAGCTTCCATTTACATATCCCATGTATCCGCTTTCAATTGCATATCCCTTCATAATGTTATCTCCTTTCAGAATCCATATCTTACCCCCATTAAACTAAGGGCGGTAAATATTTTTGTTCTGAAAACAGAATAACATTTATGCAGTCCAATAAAACGGTCTTTTATGAACAGTTGTTCTGGTTACGGCAACAGCAATTCCTGCATATCGCATAACAGTCCCTCCGTAAGTGATAATAGCAGTTTTTCGTCCTTCTCTACTACCCCATACTTTTTATAACGAAACCTGAATGCCGGCTGCCCTTTTGGATCAAACGAAAGCTTTCCTTTATATTTCTGAAGGAGTATAGGGATATTTCCTACCTCTATCTGTGCATCTGTCCTGAAAATAAACTGAATCAGCTCATTTTTTCCCTTTACTTCAGTCATATAGAGCATATGTGCTTTAACCCTTATCATCGCAATTCGCAGAAGGTTCTCCGCGGATTTGGGGATTTCCCCAAAACGGTCCAGAAGTTCCTCTTTCATGTCATCACATTCTTTGTCATCTTCTATTCCGGCAATCCGCTTATAGATATCCAGCTTCTGAACTTCATTAACAATATATGAAGGTGGAATATATGCATCAACATCCAGATCTATGCTCGTATTAAAGGCTTCAACTGTGGAAATTCCTTTTAAATTTTTTACTGCTTCATTCAACATTTTACAATACAGATCATATCCCACCGCCTGCATATGTCCATGCTGCTTTGCTCCCAGAATATTGCCCGCACCACGTATTTCCAGATCGCGCATGGCAATCTTAAATCCGCTGCCCAAATCAGTAAATTCTTTTATAGCTTCCAAACGCTTCTCAGCTACTTCCTTTAACATCTTATCTCTTTTGTACATCAAGAAAGCATAAGCGGTACGGTTAGAACGTCCCACGCGCCCACGGAGCTGGTAAAGCTGCGAAAGACCCAAATTGTCAGAGTCATGAATAATCATAGTATTCACATTTGAAATATCCAGTCCTGTTTCAATAATCGTAGTAGATACCAATACATCAATTTCACCGGAAATAAAATCGTACATTATGCGCTCAAGTTCTCTCTCATTCATCTGTCCATGCGCAAAAGCCACTTCAGCCTCCGGCACAAGTTTTTTAACTGCTGCCGCAATATCTGCAATATGATTGACCCTGTTATAAACATAATACACCTGTCCGTCTCTGGCCAGTTCTCTTACGATGGCTTCACGCACCATTTCTTCATTATATTCACAAACGAAAGTCTGAATCGGCAACCTGTCATTAGGTCCTTCTTCCAATATACTCATATCGCGTATACCAATAAGGCTCATATGAAGAGTCCTTGGAATCGGCGTTGCGGTCAATGTCAGCACATCCACGCTTTCTTTCATCTTTTTGATTTTTTCCTTGTGTGTGACTCCAAACCTCTGCTCTTCATCAATAATCAACAACCCCAAATCTTTGTATCCCACATCATTTGAAAGCACCCTGTGGGTTCCAATGACAATATCAACCATCCCTTTGCGCAGATCCTCTATGGTTTTCTTCTGCTCAGCAGCCGTACGAAAACGAGACAGCAGATCAATCCTCACAGGAAAATCCTTCATACGCTGAACAAAAGTTTGATAATGCTGCTGTGCCAGAATCGTGGTCGGAATCAGATAAACTACCTGTTTTCCTTCCTGTACCGCCTTAAAAGCCGCACGAATCGCTATCTCAGTCTTACCATAACCCACATCGCCGCATATCAGTCGGTCCATTATCTTGCTACTTTCCATATCAGCCTTTGTGTCAGCAATAGCATTCAACTGGTCTTCCGTTTCCTCAAAGGGAAACATTTCTTCAAACTCTTTCTGCCAGACAGTGTCTGCCCCGTATTGATAGCCGTTCTTCTGCTGCCTTACGGCATAAAGTTCCACCAAATCCTGAGCGATTTCATTAACAGCACTTTTCACTTTGGATTTAGTCTTAACCCATTCCTGAGTTCCCAATTTATTAAGTTTAGGCGTAGCAGCATCTGCTGATGCATATTTCTGTATCACGTCAAGGCCAGTCGCCAAAACGTATAAATTGCCGCCATCACGATATTCTATCTTGATATAATCCTTAACTATCTTTTCTACTTCTACTTTTTCAATGCCGCGATAAATACCAAGCCCATGACTTTCATGCACTACATAGTCGCCAACCTTAAGTTCTGAAAAATCATTTATCTTCTGTCCCTCATATTGACGTACCTTCTTCTTTTTCTTCTTTTGCACACCAAAAATATCACTTTCAGAAATGACCAGAAATTTTAAAAGCGGATATTCAAAACCTTTCATAACTCTTCCATAATAAGTCATGACTTCTCCCGGCTGTACTTCCCTGTCAGGATTATCACTGTAAAAGGCGCTTAATCCCTCTTCCCTCAAATCTTCAGCCAGTCTCTCCGCTCTTGTTCTGGAACCCGACAGAAGCAGCACTCTATATCCGTTTTTCTTATATCTGTTCAAATCCTTTACCAATGCTTCAAAGCTATTGTTATACGAAGGTATGCTCCTTACCTGAACGGAAAATTTTTCATCTGCCTTAAATAACGGATTTTTTCCTTCCATCATTGCAAGTGCGACCACTCTCCGGTTTGCCAGTTTTGCCGCTACTTCATCACCACTGAAGAGAACATCCATCTGCCCCGGAATAATATATCCCTTTTCAACACGATGCATCATACTCTCTCGAAATTCCATCTCTACTGCATCTGAATGTTCCTTGACGCGGACCGGTTCATCTACAAAGATACAGCTTGACTCCGTTTCAAAAAAATCCAAAAAACCTGAAAATTCAGAATAAAAATATCTAATATAGCTGTCCAGATTCACTGCATTCAGAGAGACTCCAAGCTCCAATAATTGTTCTCTTAATTCCCTTATTTGTACATCAATGCGGTGTGCTTCTTCAGTTTTCATCTCCGAACGCAGCTTTGCCGCATATTCCTTGCTTTCTTCTTCAATTTTTCCTATACCGTTATGCAATTCTTCTTTGCTTAAGATAATCTCTGTAGCCGGATAAACAGATATAGATTCAAGCTGTTCAACCGAGCGTTGACTAAGAATATCAAAACTGCGGATAGACTCTACATCTTCCCCCCATAGTTCAATACGATAAGGATTTTCTTCAGTTAAGTCAAAAATATCGACAATACCGCCTCTGATACTGAACTGACCGGGCGCTTCTACCTGATAATTTTTCTCATATCCAAGCTCTGTTAACTTAACCGCCAGCTTATTTTCATCAATAGCAGTCTGCTTATTTATGTGTATAACATTTTGCTTAAATATCGACAGTGGAATCTGCGGCGCCATAAGCGCATCAAAAGTCGTAACAATCGTTGTCGGTCTGCCTTCCATCAATCTGCGCAGACTTTTCATACGCTGCATAGTAAGCTGGTTGCCATGAATATCTGCCTGAAAGAAAATTAGATCCTTAGCCGGATAGAGCATTACATTTCTATCATAGAACTTATAGTCCTCATAAAGCTCTTTTGCTTTCAGGGCACTAAAAGTTACGATGATTTTGTTACGGAAACCATCGCCAAGTCCATATACCATATGCAGCTTCTCAGAATCAATACAACCGCTTACCATAACCGCCCGATTCTTTCCAAGCGCTTTTTTTATTTCTTCATACTCCCCCAATTCCTCCAAGGGAGCAAGCAATGCTCTCACCTACGTCATCATGCTCCTTTCATAAATGTAAAATAACTGTATTTATTTAATCCACCGTCGGTTTTCTTTTATTAAATCGATTCATTGCTGCGTCAGGTCCGTCAGTTATCATCACTTCAATTGCCTCGGCTGCTTCTTTAACGCTCGCCGCTATCAATTTTCCGTCTTCTTCGCCAAAGTGACCCAGAACATAATCTACCAGTTCGTATTCCGGAAGTTTTTCACCTACTCCTATCCGCATTCTCTGAAATTCATCGTGTCCCAGATGCAGAATAATATTCTTGAGTCCATTATGTCCGCCTGCACTTCCCTTTTTACGAATACGCATTGCTCCGGTTTCCAGACTGATATCATCTGAAATAACAATCAACTCTGCCTTTTCATCTATTTTATAATAATCTATGACTTCCCGTATACTCTCTCCACTGAGATTCATAAAAGTCTGTGGTTTTACAAGGATCACTTTCTGACCACCAATAATGCCTTTTCCTATAAGCGCCTTGTGTTTTTTCTCGGTAACACTTATATTGTATTTTCCGGCAGCTTCATCAATCACCATGAATCCGATGTTATGCCGTGTGTTCTCATATTCCCTGCCCGGATTTCCCAGACCTGCAATAATATACATAGTTATACCCAGCTCCTTCACATAAGAAAAGGATGCTGTTGCATCCTTTCCCTACAAGCATTCAATTACTCATATAAATCGTCACATGTCATTCGGTTCTAAAAGCGCTTTTTCATAGCTATCCAAAATTATCTTCTGAATACGATTTCTGGTAACAGAATTAATCGGATGCGCAATGTCCCGATATTCACCATCTGTCGCTTTTTTGCTTGGCATAGCAATAAAAAGTCCCTTTTCGCCCTCGATTACTTTAATGTCATGCACTACAAACTCGTCGTCAATGGTAATCGAGACGATTGCTTTCATCTTGCTGTCTTGAGTCATTTTACGTACGCGGACATCAGTAATTCTCATGAAGCTCAGCCTCCTTATCATATGATACCGGGCAGGTTTCTGCCGGTTTTCACAAGCTTTTCCACACAAGTCATACTCGTCAAGCCACGTAGCTTGTAATCAATAGCAACTTTTGTATTTATGTTTAACTAGATAACATATCTGTCATTATGTTCTACGACAATCTCAATACCATTTTCTCCCCTATAATATGAATTGGCACGAATTGTCCCCCTGCTCTCAACGATACAGTTTTCAATATGTGTATTATCTCCAATATATACATCATTCAAAATAATTGAATTTTTAATATAGCAGTTATTGCCTACATATGTTTTCTTAAAGATAATTGAATCCTCTACCGTACCATTTACTATACAACCACTTGAAATCAGACTGTTTCTTATTTTAGCTCCCACATTATATTTTGCAGGCGGATTGTCGTCTACTCTTGAGTATACATCCGGATACTGTTTAAAGAAATAGTTTCTAATATCCGGTTTAAGAAAATCCATATTAGTTCTGAAATAATCGTCAACTGTTGCGATGTTGCTCCAGTATTCCTTAATCTTGTAACCAAATATCCTCTTCATATCCTTATAGCGAATCAGAATATCTTTTACAAAATCATGACGATCTTCCTCTGCGCTTTTTTCAATCATTTCAATCAGCTGGCGTCTTCTGACAACATAGATACCGCAGGAAATAGTATTGGATTTAGCAACTACCGGTTTTTCTTCAAACTCTTCTATGCGGCTTTCTTCATTCATTTTAATTGTTCCGAAACGCTCAACATTTGTTCCCGGTTCCATGTCCTTGCATACGACCGTAATATCGGCTTTTTTATCAATATGATATTCCAAAACCTTATTATAGTCCATCTTATATACACAATCACCGGAAGAAATAACAACATACGGTTCATGGCTGTTCTTTAAAAATGCAAGATTCTGCGCTATAGCATCCGCCGTACCACGATACCACGCATTGCTTTCCGCCGTTACTGCAGGTGTAAAAACAAACAGACCACCCTGTTTCCTTCCGAAATCCCACCATTTGGAAGAGCTTAAGTGTTCATTTAGGCTGCCTGCATTATACTGGGTAAATACTGCAACCTTGTTAATGTGCGAATTCGTCATGTTACTGAGTGCAAAGTCAATTCCGCGGTAGCTTCCTGCAATAGGCATGGCACAAACAGCTCGTTTCTGGGTCAATACTTTCATTCTGTGGTTATTACCACCGGCTAAAATAATTCCTATTGCTCTCACTGTTCATCACCTGCCTTAATCAATGTTCTACCACTTGGTAGATATCCATTATCATAATCCTGAGCGGTTGTAACACCAAATACAACGGAATTCTTTCCAATGGATATATCTTTAGGAATAACGCTGTTTTCACCAATCGTTACTATACCATTATTATATATATGAGGATCCGTCTCATTGGGCTTTTCTTCTCCAACACCCAGTTTCACATTATCGTTAATAACTACGTTCTCCGCGACAATCGCTTTGCTTATCTCACACCCGCTCTGAATTGTCGTAGAATTCATAATAATAGAATCTCTTACAACAGTTCCCGCACCGATTACAACACCGCAGCCAATCACGGAATTATATACCTGTCCATATATCTCCGAGCCTTCTCCTACGATACTTCTCTCTATTACACTATCAGGCGCAAGATACTGTGGCGGAAGAATCTCACACTTAGTATAGATATTCCAGTATTCTTCATACAAATTGAATTCAGGAACAATATCTATAAGCTCCATATTGGCTTCCCAGTATGAGTTCAGCGTCCCTACGTCCTTCCAGTAACCGTTAAATTCATATGCATAAAGAGGCGCCCCGTTTTTGTGGCAATATGGAATCACATGTTTGCCAAAATCTAACCCCGGCTGTTCCGCATTTAGAAGCAATGCTTCCTTCAGGGTTTTCCAATTGAATATGTATATACCCATAGAGGCAAGATTGCTTCTTGGATGTTCCGGTTTCTCTTCAAAATCAACAATCTTATGATTTTCATCTGTAATCATAATACCGAAGCGCTTAGCTTCTTCCATCGGAACCGGCATAACCGCAATTGTGACTTCCGCGCCGTTCTGCTTATGGAAATTCAGCATCACTTCATAGTCCATCTTATAAATATGATCTCCAGAAAGAATCAGTACATATTCCGGATTGAAACTCTCCATATAAGCAATATTCTGATAAATCGCATTCGCAGTACCCGTATACCACTCACTGTTAGAGCTCTTCTCATATGGTGGAAGAACCGTAACCCCACCGATGTTTCTGTCAAGATCCCACGGAATACCTATGCCAATATGAGTATTTAGGCGAAGCGGCTGATACTGTGTCAGAACACCAACCGTATCAACTCCTGAATTAATGCAGTTACTCAATGGAAAATCAATAATTCTGTACTTACTTCCAAATGACACTGCAGGTTTGGCCATTCTGGAGGTCAATACGCCTAATCTGCTTCCCTGACCGCCCGCTAACAGCATGGCAATCATTTCTTTCTTAATCATATTCTCACCTCTTGTTTCTATATCTACGCCGACTTATAAAGTCTTCACATACAGTATAACACAATTAAATATGAAAGTGAATATTATTTACAAAATAATTATTATTTTATCGCGATTGTCTTATTCATATATTATATTATTTCTGCAATTTTTACGTTTTTTTTGTCTGTTTTTTACAAAATCTTCTTTTTTATCCCTTTTTTCACGCAAAAATAATTGTGAATTTTTAATAAAATTTCTTACTTATAAGTTAATATTGGGGTTTACCATACTTGATGTCATAAATTTTTGATTTCTTCTTTTACATATATTTGACCTGAAAAATGGAAAATAAAAAAATATAGAAAAATATAGATTCCCATGATACTATATAATCAAGAAAGTAAGTAAAAAACTATAGATGGCAA
>JAIDPH010000051.1 GCA_029062885.1 Lachnospiraceae bacterium | reverse complement strand
ACGTTCAACGGAGCAAATATCAGAAGATCAGCTCACCGGCTGGGACTCCGCACCGATGCTTCTGGTATTTTTGAAAAAGGTCTAGATCCGCGTAATGCACAGGCAGCAATTGACAGAGCCTGCCAGTTGATTCAAGAGCTTGGCTGCGGCGAGGTAGTGGGCGGTATGGCGGATGTATGTGTACCTCTTAAAGAACTCAGAAAAATAAAATTTGACAGCGAACGCATCAATAGCCTGCTTGGAACAGATGTTTCCGAGAAGGAAATGGAAGAAATCTTTGAAAGGCTGGAACTTGAACTTGAAACATTAAGCGATGGCACGAAAATGCTTATTATTCCGTCATTCAGGCAGGATTTGGAGGGAATAGCTGATATAGCAGAGGAAGTGGCACGTTTCTATGGTTATGATAAGATTCCGATGACATTACCAAACGGCGAAGCTACTACCGGTAAGCTGTCATTTAAGCTGAGGATTGAGCAGAAAGCAAGAGATATTGCCGAATACTGTGGTTTTTCACAGGGTATGTGTTATTCTTTTGAAAGCCCTAAGGTATTTGATAAGCTGCTTCTGGATAAAGACGATGCACAAAGAAGGGCAATAACAATTTCCAATCCGCTTGGAGAAGATTTCTCCATCATGAGAACTATATCCTTAAACGGTATGTTGACGAGTCTTGCCACTAATTATAACAGAAGGAATAAGGACGTGCGTCTTTATGAGCTGGGAAATATATATATTCCTAAGAACCTTCCACTTGATGAGCTGCCGGATGAGAGAATGCAGTTTACGCTCGGAATGTATGGAGAAGGCGATTTCTTTACCATGAAGGGTGTAGTAGAAGAATTCTTTGACAGCATAGGAATGAACAAGAAGGCGGTTTATGACCCTAATGCAGGTAAAAACTTCCTGCACCCGGGACGTCAGGCCAATATCTGTTATGACGGAAAAGTAGTTGGATTTTTAGGCGAAGTACATCCTGAGGTATGTGATAACTATGATTTAGGTACCAAAGCTTATGTTGCTGTATTGGATATGCCTGAGATACTGCCATTCGCATCTTTCGACAGAAAATATGTGGGCGTTGCAAAATATCCTGCCGTATCGAGGGATATCAGTATGGTCGTTCCCAAGAACATCTTAGCCGGACAGATTGAAGCAATGATTGTGCAGCGCGGCGGTAAAATTTTGGAAGAATATAAGCTGTTCGATATTTATGAAGGAAGCCAGATAAAGGAAGGATATAAGTCTGTTGCTTATTCCATAACTTTCCGTGCCAAAGACAGGACGCTTGAGGAAGCTGATGTGAGCGGCGTAATGAAGAAGATTCTCAACGGACTGGAAGGAATGGGAATTGAGTTGAGAAGTTAAGTCGCGATAATAAGTTTGGAAAAAAATAAATAAAAAAGGAGACTGAAATCATGGAGCATAAGAACACGTGGGAGACATACAATAGTAAGCAGCTTAAAGAAGTGGATGTTTTTGCTAAGGAGTACATTGATTTCCTGAATAATGGAAAAACTGAGAGAGAATGTATAGATACTATTGTAAACGAGATTGAGAAGGCGGGATATAAGGAGTTAAATACTCTTATAAAGAATAAGACTGCATTAAAATGCGGTGATAAGGTATATTCGGTATGGATGAATAAGTCTATTGTCATGTTCCGGATAGGAGAAAAAGATATGGCGGAAGGACTTAATATTCTGGGCGCACATATTGATTCTCCGCGTTTGGATGTGAAGCAGAATCCGTTGTATGAAGACGGCGGCTTTGCATATCTGGATACGCATTATTACGGCGGCGTTAAGAAATATCAGTGGGTAACGATTCCTCTTGCAATTCATGGTGTTGTTGTGAAAAAAGACGGTACAACGATTGAGGTGAACGTAGGAGAGAACGAGGATGACCCGGTATTTTTCGTATCTGACCTGCTGATTCACTTGGCGCAGGAGCAGCTTGAAAAGAAGGCGTCCAAAGTAATCGAGGGTGAAGCGCTGGATATTATCATAGGCAATAAGCCCCTGGTAATTGATAAAAAGGACAAGAAAGATAAAAAAGCAGACGATGACGAATCAAAAGAAAACTCCGGAAAAGATGCAGTTAAAAGCGGCATTCTCTCTATTTTGAAGGAATCTTATGATATAGAAGAGGAAGACTTCATTTCAGCAGAGCTTGAAGTGGTTCCTGCGGGAAGCGCAAGGGAAGCAGGCTTTGACAGAAGTATGATTCTGGCTTACGGACAGGATGACAGGGTATGTGCATTTTCTTCATTAAAGGCTATGCTCGAAGTTGAAAAGACTAAGAGAACAGCATGTTGTATTCTTGTGGATAAGGAAGAAATCGGAAGTGTCGGCGCTACAGGGATGCAGTCTAAGTTCTTTGAAAATGCCGTAGCGGAAGTAATGAATCTGACAGGCGAATACAGCGAGCTTAATTTAAGAAGATGCTTATCCAAATCCTGCATGCTTTCATCTGATGTCAGCAGCGCATATGATCCGGGCTTTGCTTCAAGCTTCGATAAGAAAAATGTAGCATATCTTGGTGGCGGTATGGTATTCAATAAGTTTACAGGCTCAAGAGGCAAATCAGGTTCCAATGATGCGAATGCGGAATATCTTGCACACATAAGGGATATTTTTGAGAAAGAAAAAATCAATTTCCAGACTGCTGAACTTGGTAAGGTAGATTTGGGCGGCGGCGGAACAATCGCTTATATTCTTGCATTATACGGCATGAATGTCATTGACAGCGGCGTTGCGGTATTAAATATGCATGCTCCTTGGGAGGCTACAAGCAAAGCCGATGTTTATGAGACAAAAAGAGGATATGTAGCATTCCTGAAAAATGCAGATTTATAAAAAGTATGATAATGATAAAGAGATAGAGTTTTGATGGAAAAAAAAGAATTTAAAAAATCAGATTTTTACTTTGACCTGCCGCAGGAGCTGATTGCACAGGACCCATTAGAGGAACGTTCAAATTCAAGACTGCTTCTTCTTAATAAGACAACAGGAGAAACCGAGCACCATATTTTTCATGAAATTATTGATTATCTGCAGCCGGGAGACTGCCTTGTATTGAACGATACGAAGGTGATTCCCGCAAGACTGATGGGAACCAGGGAAGATACTGGTGCGGCGGTTGAAGTACTCCTTTTAAAAAGGAAACAAAACGATATCTGGGAGACTTTGGTTAAACCCGGAAAAAAGGCAAGACCGGGTATGAAGCTTGTATTCGGTGACGGAGTGCTTAAAGCGGAAGTGCTGGAGATTGTAGAAGAAGGAAACAGACTGATACAGTTTTCATATGAGGGCATTTTTGAAGAGGTTCTCGATAAACTTGGCGAGATGCCTCTTCCGCCATATATTACACATAAGCTTAATGATAAGAACAGATATCAGACTGTATATGCCAAATATGAAGGTTCTGCGGCAGCGCCGACTGCCGGATTGCATTTCACACGAACTCTGCTTGAACAAATAGAGAAAAAGGGAGTAGAAATCGCCTATGTCACCCTGCATGTGGGACTTGGTACATTCCGTCCGGTAAAGGCGGAGAATATCCTGGAACATCATATGCACTCTGAGTATTATCAGGTGTCAAAAGAGGCGGCGCAGAAGATTAACAAGGCTAAGGAGAGCGGTCACAGAGTCATTTGCGTCGGAACGACGAGCTGCAGAACAATAGAGAGTGCCGCAGATGAAAATGGAAAGCTGACAGAATGCTGCGGCGATACGGAAATTTTCATTTATCCGGGCTATCGTTTTAAAGTACTGGATGCTTTGATTACGAATTTCCATCTGCCAGAATCGACGCTGCTTATGCTCGTATCTGCTCTGGCAGGCAGGGAGAATGTGTTGAAAGCATATGAAGAGGCAATTAAAGAGAGATATCGATTTTTCAGTTTTGGGGATGCGATGTTCATATGTTAGTACGCGGAATACATTTTTGCGTTTATTCTTTCGTATGAATACCGTATCCGTGTTCTTTTAGAACCTTTGTCGCATTTGCTGTGGCGGTTTTTTCATAAAATTCTATTCTAAGAGCGCCTTCTGCAAGCTCTCTGTTGTGATTAATACCGATATTCTTGATGCTGATGTCATGCATGGCAAGCAGAGAAGCAATAGCGGCAATAGCGCCGGGTTTGTCGGCAATATCTACCGTAATAACATATTCTGCTTTAATCGGACCGCTGGAAGCATCAATAAATGATTCGCGGTAAGCTCTTGCATTATCAAAAAAATTATAGAGAAGACTGGCATCTCCATTGTCAAGCGTTTGTTGAAATAAAGTCAGACTCTGAATATACTGCTTTAATAAAGCAGAAATATTTTCTGTATTTGTCAGGCATATCTGCTGCCACATAACAGGAGAAGAGGAAGCAATCCTCGTAATATCTTTAAAACCTCCGGCAGCTATCATTTTCATTATTCCTTCTTTAGAATCTGAATCCTTCACAAGATTAACCAACGAAGCGGCGATAACATGAGGCAGATGGGAGATTGCCGCAGTCACATAATCGTGCTGACTGTATGTCAGCACAAGCGGAATGGCTCCGATTGTCTGAACTAAAGTCTGATAAGCGGATATTTTCTCCGTTGGAGTTTCGTCAGTAGGCGTCAATATATAATAAGCGTTTTCAAAAAGATTCGCTTTGGAATTGGCATAGCCAAACCGCTCTGAACCTGCCATCGGATGACCGCCGATGAACTGTTTTTCCATTCCTATTGAGGCAATATGTTCATGAATACCTGTTTTCACGCTGCCGACATCGGTTAATACAGCATCCGATGACAGGTATTTTTTAATTGCAAGGAGATTTTCATCGTTGTGCGATACAGGAGCACATAAGAATATGTAATTACATGCACCAAACTCTTCTCCGATATGTGAAAAGCTTTCCTGAATAACACCTTCCTCAATGGCAAGCTCTAAAGAATCAGCGTTTGTATCATAAGCAATCAGATGTGCTTCCGGTAGTTTGTTGTGAATCGCTTTGGCAAGTGAACCGCCGATAAGTCCAAGTCCTATAAAGCCGCATGTAAATTTATCCATGAAAGGTACTCCTTTAAATAATTTGTTAAAAAGAACACTTTGCCAGATAAATATATCATTTTGAGTACAGAAAATCAATATAAACCGAAAAAGCTGTTGTGCAATAGAAAACTACAAAAATCATAGAAAATATGCAGATAGTATTCAAAAATGTGATATTATGTTAAAATAAGAGTGATAACATTGGCATTATAAATAATTAGCTGAAATTAGAATATGTTTGCGGAAAAGATAAATTTAAAGACAAGAGAAAGGGGATAAAAGACTATGAATGAAGGTTTAAAGAGAGTATTAGGAGTATTACTTGCTGCATTGATGGTAGCTGAAGGTAATGGCGTAGACGGGGTGACGTCTTCGTCAATGTCAGATTCGTTTAATAGTAAAACGGTAAATGCTTCTGTGCAGATGACTTCTGATGGTGCAATTGCAACAACTGATTATGCAGAAATTGCGAAGATAGAAACAGTTGTGATCGTATATTATGAATATAATGGTTTCAAATATTCGACTCAGGGTTCAATGGAGACTAACTTGATAGGTGAGGCAACCTCAACAGCAAGTGTAGGGCATTATGGTGGACAGGTGGTTGGAGCAAAGGGGTGTCATTATATTACTTCCGCTTCCGGTAATGCGAGATGGTATTACGAAACAACGGTTGGCGAGACGTGGTAGAAGCAACGCCGGACGTAATGATATTGGGATATATATGAAAAAGAAAGAACTCGGTAAACAGATACGTTACCTGCGCCAAAAAAAGAATATAGAACCGGAGAAATTATGCCTCGGTGTATGCTCTACGAACACTTTAGACAGATTGGAACGCGGGGAGCGGCTGCCGGATTATTTTGTGATGGAAAGGATATTGGAGAGGACCGGGAAATCCATGAACAAGATGGAAGTCCTTACGGATTGGGATGCTTATAAAATCTATTACCTACGCGAAATGATAGAGACTGATTTAGATGATGGAGAGTATAAAAGTGCGGCAGAAGGCATCCTTTATTATGAAGGACTGGAAGCAGCGGGACAAGCCCTTCACAGACAGTACATATGCAAAATAAAGGCAATTCTGGCAGAAGAGCATTATGGAAATACGGAGGAGAGCTGTGAGTATCTGGAGAAAGCAGTGCTTTGTACGCTCCCAGGATTTCAACTGGGGATTATCGGAGACCACATTATGGGTGAGGAAGAGATGACGCTTATTCTGATGTGGCTGGAGCAGAAAATCAGGTTGGGAGAAACCGGTATGACACGGTATGGGGAAAAGATTTTTGATTATATCCGCCGTACATTTGACGATGAGGAATCGCTTGCCAATATATATGGAAAAGCAGCTTGGATTTTCATGAGGGAATATGTCAGGGAAGGAAAATGGGTAGAGACCGCCGGGATAGGAATCCGTGCTATGGAGATTCTGACGTCAAATGGCATGCTGCTGAACCTGCCGCAAATCATGGAACTATTGCTGGGATGCTATGAAAAGTTGGACAGAGAAGCTTACGGTGCGCTGAAGGCGGAAAGGGACAGCCTGAAATGGGTATATGAAACCTATGGGAAGGAATATGAGACAGGAAGAGGCAGGCTATGGAAGAATTGTCACCGAAAGGGAATCTATCTGATTCCGGAGGTGATGAGGCAGGAGCGGAAGCTCACTGGCAAGTCGCAGGAAAGGGTCGCAGTGGAGCTTGGGATAGACCAAAAGACCATCTCACGGATTGAAAACGGGAGGTACAAGCCAAAGAGAGAAACATTCCGAAAACTGAGGGAATACTATGGGATTGAAATGGACATATGTAATGCCTGTTTAACTGTAGAGGATTTTGAACTGCTGGAGTGGGAACGGGACATTGCAAGGGAAGTTTTTTATCGGAGATATGATGAGGCAGAGCGACTATACTGCAAACTGAAAGACAAGCTGGATTTAGGATATAATAATAATAGGCAGTATTGCTTGTATTTTGATGCTTTGTTTGATGAAAGAAATGGTAATATCACAAAAGAGGAGTTATTACAGCAGTGCGAGAAGGCTTTTACTGTGACTAGGAGGAATTGCAGGTGGGAAGACTTATCTTGCGTAGTTTTAAACAGGATTGAGACATCAATAATGAATGTTATTGCAAAAACTTATGGAAGGATTGACCATAAAGAAAAAGAAATCTATATATTGGAGCAGGTATTACGGGGATTTGAAAACAGCAGAGTGGATGTCAGATATCATTATGCCAGTGTGGCTCTTATATATGTTCATTTAGCAGGTAAATATGAAGAGAGTGATCAATTTGATAGGGCGATTGATATGTATGAAAATGGTATTAGGTTGTGCTTAAGATGTGAAAGGGGTGATATATTAGGAAAATATATTTTGGAAAAAATTTATACGGAGACAAGAAAAAATGGTGAAAGAGAAGCCAACAAAAATCTTTACAGGCAAGCTTATCAGTTACTCAAATTAATGAAAATGAAATCACTTAAAGAAAAGTTAGAGAAGTTTTATCATAATAAATATAATAAAAATATTAATTAAAGGTAAGTATCATCAATTTCATCATCAAAACATTGTACTTGAATATCATTATCCGACATATCAGGCGATATAGGTAAAGAAGGAAAGCTGCAGTTAGCCGTTATGATGGTAATAAGTATCCCTAATGTAAGTACGGATTTTAAAATTTTGTTCTTAATGATATGTTTTCTCCTTTTTCTTAAAAAGTATTATAG
>JAIDPH010000050.1:1417-7781 GCA_029062885.1 Lachnospiraceae bacterium | reverse complement strand
GTATAATATAGATACAGCGTGTAGCATTTATGCGTAATTCCAGTTGCGTATAAGTTGCACGCTTATTTTAATGAAATACAAGAAAAGCGTGTAGCCCGTGGCGTAAATCCAGCAAACGTCAAGCTATGCGCTTTTTTCATGAAAGGAATGGTGGATGAAATGGAACAATCTAATCAATTTTTAGGAACGGAGCCTATTGGAAAACTAATGAGAAAATATGCAATCCCGTGATCCGCGCGGATGGAAATCCTAAATTTGCTATGGCTTCTACACTTGTCGGTGCCGTTGCCAACATTATTCTTGATCCAGTTTTTATTTTTGTATTCAAATGGGGAATGATGGGCGCAGCCGTTGCGACTGTATTCAGTCAGATTATTACAGCCATTTCGGCAATATGGTATATCTTTCGTATGAAAACGATCAAACCCTCCTTAGAGGATTTGAAAATAAATCAGAAAATCTGCGGTCGGACACTGCTTTTGGGAATTACAAGTTTTCTATCCCAGATTTCTTTAGTTGCAGCAATGGCGGCAATCAACAATATGCTCCGAAAATACGGAGCGCTGGATGAAATATTCGGACAGCCGCAGTATGCCCAGATTCCGATGGCCGTTGTCGGCATTGTTATGAAATTTTTCCAGATCGTTATTTCGATTGTCGTGGGAATGGCTGCCGGCTGCATTCCGGTTGTAGGCTATAATATAGGAGCCGGCAACAGTTCGCGGGTCAAAGAGCTATTTACGAAGTTACTGATCGGCGAGGCATTAGTAGGAGCCGTCGCCTTGATTCTGGTTGAGATTTTCCCGAAGCAGTTAATCTCCGTCTTCGGAGCCGCTAACGAAAGCAGTTATTACACAGCATTTGCGCTCAAGGCATTTCGGATTTATTTATGTATGATTGTCATGGCCTGCGTAAACAAGGCATGTTTCATTTTCTTACAGGCAATGGGCAAAGCGGCGGAATCGACCGTTCTTTCCATGATTCGTGAAGTGGTATTCGGCGTCGGCTTCGCTATTGTTCTTCCCGTGTTTTGGGGTTTAGACGGTGTATTATTCTCCATGCCGGTATCGGATATTCTGACATTTATTATTACGGTTATTTTGGTTGCCCGCACTTACAAAGAATTGAATAACAGATAAAGCAACGGTTATAGAGGGAGTAAAATCCCTCTATGACTTTTTCATATGTGCCAGATATTTATCTAATTGTTTATCCTCCAGTGCCGCTATCATATCTGCAAAATCCCCCAGTTCGCCATGGGTGGCGTATTGATCCAGCGCATTGTAATAAGCAAGCCTGTCCTCTTTTGCGATGGAGACCGGTAAAAATCCCTTGGCCATCAGCTGATAGTTCATAAGCAGTCTCGAAGTTCTGCCATTACCGTCCAAAAAAGGATGTATCCGCACAAATTCGGCATGCGTCCATGCGGCAAGCTCTATGCCGTTTAGCCCGTTCTTTTGGGAAAGTTCTACATAAAAGTTCTTGATCTGCGCATACATTTCATTGCCTGCGGGCGGCGTATGACTCGCACCGCTGACAGCAACCTCTTCCCTGCGATAAATGCCTCCGGTTAGGATATTTTCCATAAGCAAGGCATGAATGTCTTTTACGATATTTTCATCCAGCGCAAGTCCTTTGTTGATACAGTCCTTTACATACCGATAAGCCTTCTTATGGTTGACCACCTCATAAATCTCCCTGAGAGATTTCCCGCCAATCGCAATGCCGTCCTCCAACACCACTTTCGTCTCCATCAGGGTCAATGTATTTCCCTCGATGGCTGTGGAGTTATGGGTATATTCCACCTCAAAAGCGTTTTCATAGGATGCGATCGTCATTCCCGAGAAAGTGTCTTTTGCTGCTTCATATTCTTTTTGTTTTTCTAATACTTTCGATAGATCCAAAATCGTACCTCATTTCAAAAAGATATTTTACAATCATTATATCTATGTTCCGACAGGACCACAACCGGAACGTCTGTGGCAGTTTTTCCTTACTCTTTCCGCTCTGTTACGTCCATTTATACAGACTTTCACCAGACACTATTTATTACTTCTGCCAAGATCTACACTTGAAGAATTTAATAGCACTGTTTCTCCCTCCAAAGCAGTAACCAAATTTTTTAGCGATATCCCTAATCGCTCTATTAATCCTAATTCACTTTTTACATAAAAACAACATCTATGCAAACGTGTATCATTATCTGCTATTTCAATATTCACTTCTACTTGCATATGCCCCAAAGCATTCGCAGGTAATATGCACATAGAGAATGCGGGTGTATAATTTCCTTCTTTTTTCCCAAACTCCAAATAACATGACTCATTGCAGTTGTCTATATACTTTTGAATTCTTTTCGAAATTTCCAATAACGCTTTATCTTCAACATAACAGCTCTGATAAGCTGCAGCAAATTCACAATTAGCCGAAATTTCCAATTCAATCAGATTATCATCATGCCATATTTTTTTAAAAATAATATTGTCCATTTTTCTGTTTCCTCTAATTCTTTTACCCAATCATTCACTTCTTCTATTGGGAAAAAAGAATATTCGGCATCCTCTTTCATTTCCCCATTATCTTGTAATATGTACACCTTATCTTCAATGATGATCCAATCGCTTGTCTGCCTATACAAAATATTATTATATTTTTTCATCAAAATCTGACTGCTATAATATTCTCGTTTTTGATTAACATATATAAAATCCTCACACAAATAATAGTCGGTTATACTCTTTCCTGTCTCCCCATATATTTCTACTTTATATCGTACATCCTCTTCCTTATCATTTGTATACGCAGTCAACTCTACCGGCGAGTCAAAATCAATCCAAAATAATAATGGATTTTTATATCACGATACTATATAGCGTTGCCAATATCTTTATGCGATTCCATATTTCCTAAAAATAAGGTTCAGTTCCTCCCTACTGATTTTTCCTGCAAGATAATAAGCTTTTACGCTTGCTTCCACTGCTTCAAACAGCAGGTCAAATTGAAGCCAGTCACCCACATCGTAATACTCTTGCAATTCTTTAAAATCGCTCTGTAATCCAGCCGGAAGGTTGACTGGCAAGGCGATTGTCATGTCATTATACATACTGTATGCCCCTTTCTTCTCCTATACCTCTTCGGCTTCACAGCCTTTCTTCCTGCCAATGATTTTCTGATAAAGCGGGAGAAACACTTTGTCATACCTGTACTCTATGACCGTATGGTAAAATTTTTTCTGTACATCCGTCAAAACGGGTATATCCCATATCAACCCTCTAATGCTTGCTACCATCCGCATTTAAAATAATCCCCCAGTTGCTGTTATTTCTATCTGGGTTTCCAAGCAAGGCATCGACCACAAACATATTCCAGAAATGCTCCCTAATCTCCGAAATGTCTTTTAAAAACGGATGCTCCTGTATTGTCATCAATATTTCATATAGATCAACGCCTACCCCATTTGTCTCATTCCCATTAGAATCCAGAAAATGCGATTCAAATGTCACCTTGATTTTATCAAACTCATATATCTTTTCTCCATTTTCCTTCCGACCGTCCCACCATACATCCTCTGGTTCTGTTCATATCCGTTAAAGTCTGCCATTTCCATACCGGCCACCTCTTTTTCTAATAATTACAGTCAGTATAGCACAAAAATTTTTTTCTTTCATCCCGTAGTTTCAACTGGTTTGGACATTAGAAATAAGATATCGTATTACAATTACTTTGCTGATCCAGTCCCTCATTTACTAATCTCCACCATATCGGAACTATCATATTTCAGCCCCGTCTCAGTCTCATATATATTCGTCCATTCTTCCCTCGTCAGCTTTTCTGTCTCATCACCTATATACCTAAAATAATATAACCCGTCTTCCGCCATATCAGGATTTTCACTTTTCCACTCTTTTGCATAGTCTTCATCCATTTCACTATCTACTCTCAATATTTCTAATTCGTAATCTGTTGTTATCTGCCATTCGGTATCATAGTGATAACATTCATAAGGTTCATTATCCACAACTCCACCGTAATTGGGTGCCGTATAAATCAATTTCCCTGTTGCGCCGCAAAAAGAATATTCCGTGCTGTCGTTCAGGTCCGACGTGATGCATCTGATCGAATTCTCTTCAATGGTAAAAATCCCTATAATTCTTTTCTGCCCTGTATCACCTATAGGCTTTGCTTCATGCAATATGAAGTCTTCCGCCCCGTCTCCGTTTAAATCAATCTGTCTCCATTCCAAATCCCCTCTTTCCCAATCTGCCTCAAAAAATTCCCTATAATCACTATATTTCCCGCTAAGATGTTCAAAGTCTCCGAGTAATAATTCCTGTTTTAAAATATTACCCTCTCCAGTTGAATCATCATTTTCTTCCCATTTCACATCAAAGTCATACTTCCCCTGCTCCGCATCATATCTGAGTATATTATTGCTCTCCGGTTCCGCCTGTTCCTCTTCCACTTCTGTTTCGTAAATTTCCATATCCATTTCGAGTTTGCTGTTGCTGTCTTCAATCTGCGGCGTATTTTCCTGACTGATTTCTGTATCTATCTCCGCGCGTTCTTCACTTGAAGCCGTACATCCGCATACCCCATATAACAAAACCGTAACTATACATACACATAAGGCTCTTTTTTGCGCTTTGTTTACTCTATTATTCATACACTTATCCTATGCCTTCCGGTATTTTACTCATATCAAATCCGCCCGTTTCTTCCATATAGGTGAAATACCTATTGTATTTCCACCTTCAAAATCCTCTCTAACCGTTTTCCAAAACGATTGCGTGCAGATTTCCAGTATATCGTAACCAAAGCAACTGCCACCCATAGGATCGGAGCATATATTAATACACTGACCCGCATAAAAAAACATACACAGGCATAAATGGCAAGAGCAATCATTAAATCAATTATGCTAACTTTTAACCATATCAGAACAATACCTTTACCATCTTCAGCTTCAATGATTTCTCCTGCAATCTTAGGGAGGAAAAAAAGTTTCCAATTTGACGGTAAATTCCACATTTTGGTGGATATTTGAAACTTTCCGTTTTTGCTCCCCAATCTTTTTTCAATTTCCTCTGGTGTAAGTGGCGTCATAATTTTATACGGCTCATACCACGCACCTCTATACTTTTTCATGTTTGTATCCTCTCCATTTATACAATTGAATTAAAAATCATATAGACAGTCCTACTCTCTTGTCTCTTTCTTAACTCCCAATAGTTCTTCCAACCATTCTCCCACGCGTCTGCGTACAAATTTCCAGTACTTTCCGAATAAAAACACACCTAGACATAAGAAAAACGTATAGATTAAGATATTAACCCGCCTATCTATGCAGAACATTGTATAAAGGACCAAAGGTATCGAATTCCAAAATATTCTCGGCTTTATCCAAAAAAAGGTTGTATTATACCCATCGAAATCTGCAATAATCTCCAGCACAACCCTAGGAAGATTTGGGTTAAAAGCGCCACCTTGTGGCGCAAATATTTCTCGATGTGAAATATATAATATATATTTTCCACTATCTATCTCTTTTCCATAGAATAGATAACCCTCTAACGATATCGAACTTCCTAATGCAATTTTGCTCTCAATTTTTTTTAGTTTCTCCTTTGCCAAGAGTAGTCACTATTTTATATGGTTCATACCATTTATCTTTATGATCACTCATCTTCATACCTTCCTGCATTACATCAGCCCTTTTCCCTTCATTAATTTTTCCTGTCTCACACGGCTCTTCGGAAGAAAATCTATGGGTCTTCCTCTAATTCTTTTACCCAATCATTCACTTCTTCTATTTCGAAAAAGAATATCCGGCATCCTCTTTCATTTCCCCATTATCTTGCAATATGTACACCTTAGCTTGCGGAATCCTCCTACTGTCCTCTCACAGTTCCCGCCTTTCCCGCGCCGCTATCTGACATTATTATTCATACTCACAGATATATCCTACCCTGCCCGCATAAGAGGGCGCCGCCTCTAAAATGTCATTTGGCACATCATTGAGATAACATCGACCATCTTTTCCCCGGTAAAAAAGAACCACATAATCCTCACTGACTTCCACGCCACTCTCCGTAAGGCCTGTATAGCTGGGTTCTCCTTTCAACCAGAATCTGAATAATGCGTTAGACAAATCCAGCATATAGTAACCATATTTAATTCCCGGTTCCAGCCAGCGATAGCCAAAAGGAGTTCCCGCAACCCTCTCGTTAGTTGCTCCCACAAAAAAGGTGATATCCTCTTTATTCTCGGAAATCATCTGTTCCTGAAGCCGTTCATACTCCTCATGGGAAGTAATGGTTGCCAGATAACCGCCCTTCTCATGACAAAGCATTTCCGCTTCCTTCCA
>JAIDPH010000050.1:0-1317 GCA_029062885.1 Lachnospiraceae bacterium | reverse complement strand
GTCAGAAACCGACATCCTCCCGCTTCAAATCCGGTGTCAATCACCATTTCTGGAATGTTGTCATCATCCACATAAATCAGACTGTATGTACAGGCAGCCGCATAATTATCTTCCTCCAGATAATTAAGATAAGCCTGCTTCCACTCCTCCAGACAGGAATCGTCCTGCTCTATACGGCCCTGCTCTTTCAAAAAAGAGAAGTGCTTGCACAATTCTCTGTACATATCATAATAGTTCACAAATATAGCGTCATCATATCCCCATACATTCAGTTCTTCCCAGTCCCACTCTTCACAGACTTGCTTATATACTTCCTCAGACACCTCAGTTCCGTCTACCTCATAGGATTGCCCAATGTACTGAAACCCTTCATATTGCGGAGTACTGTGGAGCGCCAACAGTTCTACTCTTTCAGTCCCTTCGATCCGATAAAAAAAAGATTCTTCTTCCCCCTGCCCCATATGTGTGCTGAAAATCAGGTTTTCATAGGGATTAAACCTGCACCTTCCAAAGCTTCCAAATTCTCCTGTTTCCACTACGTTTCCGTCATTGTATACACATATGATCACACCAAACGCATGGGCGTCAGAAGGAATGATCGCCAGTTCCGGAATATTATCGCTGTCAATGAACACCAGATCATATTTTATCCCGTCTGCTTCATATGGGTATTCCTCATAAAATTTTCGGAGGTATTCCGCGTATGCCAGAAGAACTTTCTTTTCTTCCTCGCTGAGCACATAGGAATCATCTTCGCCTGCCATCTCTCCGGCAGAATCCGGAATGCTCTCGTCAGCTTCCGGATTTTCAGTTCTGCTGTCCCTGTCTTTCTCCACAATATCGCTGCAGGAATCCTGTGGAATCTCATTTTCCTCACTGTCTTCTGTATCTATCTCCGCGCGTTCTTCACTTGGAGCCGTACATCCGCAAACTCCATATAGCAAAATCACAACCATACATACACATAAGATTCTTTTTGTTATTGTGCTTACTTTATTATTCATACACTTATCCTATACCCTTCAATATTGTACTCATTGGAGTTTACTAAATTTATCCAAACTCAGTTCCATATAAATACTTTGTCTCATTGATTCAGGTGACGGCGCTATGAAGTAAATATGATCATCTTTCAGGAAAAAAATATCTGTGCGGTTCACATACTCTTCTGAATCAAAAAGCTGTACAAAACTATCAATTTCCTGTTCAATCTCTTCTTCATTCACAGGAAAATCTAATATACTGATTTCATTTCTATCTCTGGCATTCATAATGATTGCCTTTATATCAGATAACGTATAATAATCTCTTAAAGAT
>JAIDPH010000005.1 GCA_029062885.1 Lachnospiraceae bacterium | reverse complement strand
CATTATAGCTCATCTACCATTTATAGGAAGAAGGAGTAACGAAAGCGCTTGCGTTGAGCAAGCGCTTTTTGCCTTACTTAGTATTTGTGTTAATATAACTGGTATATTCTTTCAGTAGTTTGGCTTTGGTATGCGAATATGTTACTGGGTAGGCAGTCCAAAAGAGACAGAAGTCCTTGCGCTCGTCAAGCACTACTAAATAATCAATATTCTGACACCAAAGGAGAATGCGGCTTTTGCTTCCGCGTTTGTTTTTCCAGACAAGGATTTTGTCACAATTATTTTTGCAATAGCTTAGTATATGTGCAGGCCAAGTAACTCTTTCATATCTTCGGAGATCTGGAAGACGACTTTCTTCAGATTCTCCACTTGAAATAATGTGCCAGAATGTACCAGATTTTCCTTTTAACATAGGGTGTTTTTTCTGTTGAATTGGTTTTCCATCCCAATAAAAACTTTGATTTTCGAATGTTTCTTGGTATGCAGCATAGATGGCATTTTCATATTCTTCGTAATTTCCATCATAATCATCTATTTCTATAATTTGTGGTATATAATCACAATTCATCAGATTAGTCCTCCCGCGGTAACCATTTGAAAATATTTATTTTATCTTCTGTTTTTGGTGTAGATTTAGTTAATATTCTATTGCTTCTATCCTCAATGTGTCCGATTAATTTTAATTTAGCTGAATTCGTATACAAACCTCGATTAGAATAAGCGACAGCACCAATAAATAAGTCAGCCAATTGAAGTAGTTGAATTTGGTCAGACCTTACTAATTGGATATTTCTAACTGTTTCATCATAAAAATAACCAACAACATTGTTTAAAACATCTTTAAGTTGATTTATTTTTGCAGAACCTTTGGTATCCTTGATGTCTACATAAACATGGTAATCGTTTCCGATATTAATGATTTCTCTAAGGGTTAGGTAATATATACGCTGATACCAGTCGTCGTGTGTTAGGTGAAACTTTTCATAGTTTAAATGAGATTTATTGAGTGCAACAACTGCCCTAAAGGTTAGATAGCTTGTATCAAAAAATAGGTCAAGCAATTCTTCATACATTTTGTATTTAGATTCAGAAACTTTAGTCCATTTAATTTCTGCGAATTTGTATACACCATTTTGTACTTTGATATCACGAATAGCTTTGTTGATGTATTCGGCTTTTTCTTTTGGACAAGAGATTCCCCCAATGACCATTAAATCTATTTTATCATGCGGTAAATGACAACTTTCATCACAATAAATATTATATTCCATAGTTATAATCCGCCTTTCTGCGAAAGGCACCGATGGGGTTATGAAACCCGTTGGCGAACTTTCGCTATCTAATTTGTTTTCCTTCTATTATTATTTTCTCATAGGGCTGACACACTACAGAACACGTGGAGGTGAGTGGCGGGGCTGTATAGCGGCGACCCCGCATAGTTATATGTTGTCGGTCATCCGTTAAGGCATCAATGAATGGCGCATTACCGTAGCCCGTAAACTTATCTCTTCCAAAGTCGACTCGATTTTGCCGGATGGCCAGTCCCTGTCAGTCCTATACCCATCAAACATCAGGAGGTTATTTTATTGGCTTTCAAAATTTTTCGTTTTAACTGTTGTGGCCTTGATGTCCACAAAACTTGGATCTATGCCTGCATTGGTATTACCGATTCAAACGGCAGAACTGATTATAAACAGGCCCGTTTCTCTTCTTTTTCCAAAGGTTTGAAGGAACTGTGTGATTGGCTTGCAAAGTATCATTGTTCTGACGTCTGTATGGAATCTACCGGCAAGTATTGGATACCAGTATTTAATATCCTGGAAAAAGCAGGCATTTCTGTTATTCTTGCCCATCCAAAATATACAAAACCCCAAAAATGAAATAAGACTGACCGAAAGGATGCCAAATGGATCTGCGACTTATTCATGTGTGAAATGATCAAGCCTTCCTTTATCCCACCCGCTGTCATCCGCCATTTAAGGGATCTGGTAAGATACCGGTTCAAACTATCCTGTATGATCACCGGCGAAAAGAACCGTGCCCAAAATTCTCTTACCGTTTCAAACCTTAAACTGGACGATGTGTTCAGTGACGTGTTTGGAAAATCTTCGCGCTCCATCACAGAATATATGCTTGCACATCCTGGGGAATTATTCGACGTGACACCTTTTGTAGACGGCCGCTGTAAAACACCCATTGAAGAAATCCAGGCAGCCGTTGACGGAGCCATTTCTCCCGAACAGGCTGTTAAACTTGTTATGCAATTTACTCTTTCTCTACCCGCTATCTCTTTGTTTCAAACTTATCACTCCTTATTTTTCTAAATTAATTGGGATATACTTTTACAGCAAGTCTATTTGCACCCTTTGTCACAATCATATTATCGTCGAGCAACTGGTTCTTAATATCTTCCATATCGGATGAAATAGCTTCAATAGCTTCGTTTTGCTGATATTTGCTGAATTGGTAGTTATTTTCTTCTACATTCTTCTGTAACTGTTTCGCTTTGAGATAAGTGCATAGTTTCTTGTTGATGGCAGGGTGTGAAAAAGATATTTTCATGGTAGAGGGAATGTACTTTCCGTCTGCGTCCTTTTCCGCTTCAAAAGTCATATCTGTCTGCTCATCCATTTTGAAAAGCAGAGATAACACATCAGACACCGTTTCTATATCAAAATCCATGAAAACATTAATACTGATACCCAACGCATTTGCAATTTTCATCAGTTGATCGGGCTTGGGATTGCGGATACCATATTCATATTTTTTAATTGTGGCGGAATTGATGCCGGAAAGCTGACCTAGCGTTTCCTGTGATATACCACGCAAATTCCGAAAGTGTTTAATCTTTTCTCCGGTAGTCATACTAATACCTCCGATTTTGCTATTTTCGTTAGTGCTTAGTTCAATTCTATCACATCAGGACACATTTGTGTATATAAATTTAAAATAAATGCTTGACGTTCACAAAAGTGTACCGTATAATAAAAACACAAAGGTCACATATGTGTACCTAAAATAATAATGAAAGGACAGGATTATATGGAGAATGGAAAGAAAATGTATGTAACGGCAGAGGAAGCAGCTGAAATGCTTGGCGTGTCAACGGGTTATGCCTACAAGATTATCCGAGGGCTGAATGAGGAACTGAAAGCAAAGGGTTAT
>JAIDPH010000049.1 GCA_029062885.1 Lachnospiraceae bacterium | reverse complement strand
GCTTATCAGCAGAAAAATCAAGTATCTTTTTACCTGATGGCATATGAATTGATTCATCAAATTTAGCCAGAATAGCTTCTTCCTCCTGAGGAAAATCCAAAAAATTCTCTTTTTCCCGCTCAAAACGCCTGCCCATGGAAAGCACGTTATGCATCTTCTTTTTTAGCAACCTTCCCGCACCGGGATTCTGCCTTGAGACAACTTCCTGTTCGTGGTCAACACGGTTATAAATCCTCCGCCATTTTTCCATCTGTTTATCATAGTCATCCCGCTGTTTTTGCGCCACCTGCTCCTGATGCGCAAAGGAACCGCGTCGACGTGACAGATACTCACGATAAGGGCATCGTGCGACAGAAATACGGCATTTGGTTTTACGGACAATCTGCTCCATGTGAATAATCACATTCGCCGTATTTTCAATGAGGGTTTCGTCATGCGAAATATAAAGTATGGGAAGCCTGCTGTCCGCAATAAAAGCTTCAAGCCACTTCAACGTGGAAATATCCAAATCGTTTGTGGGTTCATCAAGAAGCAGTATATCAGGTTCTCCCATAAGCAGCCTTGCAAGCTGTACCTTCACTTTCTCGCCGCCGGAAAGAGTGCCAAGCTTCTGTACAGACAGAATAAATTCTATGGATAATCCCAGCTTTGCCAGAATTTCCGTGTGCATATAATACTCTGAGTCTTCAAAATACTCTGCCAGTGAGAGTGCGGCACAGCTGTCCTCCATCATTTGAGGCAGATACGCCATTTTATATTTTGTTATTACATCGCCTGAACAATTACAATATTCCTCTATGAGACTCCGTCCGTAAATAAATTTCAGAAGGGTTGACTTTCCGTTGCCCTCTTCCCCGATAATGACGGCTTTTTCGCCGCGATTTAATGTAAACGAAAAATTATCCGTAATATCCCTTCCATCTTTTTTAAGACTTATTGTTATATTTTTTAATTCCAGCATAAAAACCACACTCCTTTCACAGGTTCTCCACACAAAAAAGTTCCGTTTCCGATAGCGAATCATGGCATATCGAAAATGGAACCATTTATTACATGCATAGAGATATCCGTGCAAAAGCTTGCGGATACAAAAAAGCACAACAAATGATAATCTGCCGTAAAACAGCAAGTAACCCAAATTCAAGTAGCAAAACAAGTCCTGTATGCAGTCAGCACTCTAACAGACATGATGATTCACTATCTTAATAATTTGAATTACCTATTACTCATTGATGCACCTCTTTCTTAATTGATGGCATCATTTTATCATAAGTGTGGTATGCGGTCAAGAATAAGTTCCGATTTTCTACTTATTAATTAGTATTTTATGTTATAATGTTTGATGTGATTTGCGAAAAGGAGGTATGCTCATATGGACAAGAAAACAATAAATTTGAGGGATGACATAGCAGAAACAATTGGAATTACAGCATCCAATATCATACCCCATATTGAGTATGGACTGCTGGAATCTACAAAGGAAGATGGATATATCAGACAATTAATTGAATATGATTCTTACGGAGATAAGGTTACTGCTTTTTTGCTGCTTCCAGAAATACTTGATAAAAATCCGGCTATTCTCATTAATCATCAGCATAACAGGGAGCATCATTTAGGAAAAAGCGAAGTATGCGGCTTAGCAGGAAATCCTTTACAGGCTTTTGGACCTGTATTAGCAAAAAAGGGATTTGTTGTATTAGCCCCGGACTCAATATGTTTTGAAGAAAGGCGCAGGGATGCTCATGGAATAGAATCTGTTTCTGAGGATGCTGACTTTTGGCAGCATTATAATGAAATGTGCTATCGTATCATTAAAGGAGAATCTTTGATGAAGAAGGTTCTGGTAGATGCTATGAACGGAATCACTTTGCTTTCCAATCTCACTTATGTTGATAATAGAAGAATCGGGACGCTGGGACACTCTATGGGTGGTAATACGGTTCTATTTTTATCTGCATTAGATGAGCGAATAACGTTTAGTTGTGCAAGTGGCAGCGCATGTACATATGAAAATCGAATAAAAAATAATGTTGGAATCGAAATGGCAAGTATAATTCCGGACTTCCACAGCAAATACGATATATATGATTTGGTTTCTTGCATTGCACCAAGACGACTGCTTATTGTGTCTGCCGAAGATGACAAATATTCAAAAGATGCTTCCTATATTGTTGATAAAGCCGGCTCAGCTTATTTAGAACTTGATGCTATACAAAACCTGTCTCACAAAAGATATCCGGGTGGTCATGGATTAACAAAAGAAAGATTTGATTTTATTATTGAATGGCTAAATTCAAATACAAGCATTATATAACACTATATAATTTCTTTTTCAAAATAATACCTTTTTTCAAAAGAAAAACGCCCTAACCAAAACTAGGGCGTTTTATTAGTTATAATTCAAGCTTCATCTCATATAAATTTCTGCAATCTGTTCAGAATGTTCAGGGAATTTTTCTTTTAAATACATCAAATATTGTAAAGCGCTTCCCTCATAATCGTGTATATCCCCAAACAAACCAACTTCATAACAATTACGGACTACATTTATGATACAATTTTCAACATGGTCCTCTTTACAGTCTTTACATTCCTTTAAAATGTGTGCAATTGCAATTTCTAATTCATCCTCGTTGAACGGCTTAAGATCCACTGTCGGAATCTGGCTTACGCCATCGGGAACTTCTTTTTTGGGTTCCTTCCGATAATCATTGATACACTGTTTAGCATAACCTATTGTGCATTCCTTTCCCTGACACTGGCTGCAGGAAATGCCGTTTAAACAGCAATTTTCTAAATCATTCCAAACTAATTCGGCATCTAAGCCCTTCTTATGTGCTTCTCCCATATTTTACCTCCTGTTTTTGTTATATATGCAACGGATTATATATTCATAGGAAAATTTTAACATGAACCTGGATTCGATTCAATCTGTTTTCATAAAACCATCCAATAATTATGGCAGTAACACTTTTCTTACAAAGGTATCTCCATATAGCACTTGTGATGAAAATCATAATATGCTATAATTCTCGTGTATTCAATTCACATCTCACTGCTTCTGCGAAACCTGCGCATAAAATAACACATGTTTATTTTTCCCTTGTTCACAGTAAGTCAGAAAATATTAAAAATCGAGTGCCTGCGCACTCGAATCAGCAAACGAGGAGCTATAATGGATATAACAGTTGTTATTCCCAATTACAACGGAATAAACTACCTTCCGGAATGTCTACAGGCATTAGAGAGCGAACACCAATATCCCTCAACTCCGGATTTTTCGATTCTAGTCGTTGACGACTGTTCTACCGATGGCAGTGTCCGGCTTATATCTGAGCGTTTTCCTGACGTGAAGACGATTTTACTACGTGAAAATATGGGTTTCTGCCATGCAGTAAATGTTGGCATACAAGAGGCAAATACTCCATATATAATCCTACTCAACAACGATACAAAAGTTAAATCAGGATTTATCAGATCATTATATACGGCAATACAGCGGAATCCCAGAGTTTTTTCCGTCAGTGCCAAAATGCTGATGTGGGATAAACCGGAGTTGATTGATGATGCAGGCGATTATTACTGCGCTCTCGGCTGGGCATATGCGAGAGGTAAAGGAAGGCCTGCGGCTTCATACGATAAACCTGTCAATGTATTTTCCGCATGCGGAGGCGCTGCTATTTATAGTAAATCAGGATTTAATAAAATTGGACTTTTTGATGAAAACCATTTTGCCTATCTGGAAGACCTTGATATAGGCTACCGTGCACGCATTAACGGCTTTATAAATCTTTACGAACCACAGGCAGAAGTCCTTCACTTCGGAAGTGCTTCTACAGGTTCCCGTTATAACTCACGGAAAACAACACTGGCATCATCAAACAGCATATATGTAGTATGGAAAAATATGCCGTTTTTGCAACTGCTGCTGAATCTTCCGTTTCTTTTGGCAGGATTTTTTATCAAATTCCTGTTTTTCTGTAAAAAAGGGATGGGAATGCTGTATCTGAAAGGGCTATGGAAAGGACTGCGCAGATGTATCGACGCAAAATGCCGCTGCAATAAAGTAAGATTTAAATGGAATAATCTGGGTAACTATTTGAGGATA
Organism: Lachnospiraceae bacterium; assembly: GCA_029062885.1. Lineage (GTDB taxonomy): Bacteria > Bacillota > Clostridia > Lachnospirales > Lachnospiraceae > UBA3282. The sequence goes on along the minus strand of JAIDPH010000049.1, from coordinate 1,876 downwards.
CAATTAGAACTGTGGATTAATTTGTTTAGATTAATAAAATAAATAACATGGTTAATTTTAAACAAGGTCAGACAATAAAAGTCTGACCTTGTTTTCCTTCAATTATATATTAATATATTATAAAAATTACAGATCATAATACATCTTAAATTCTGCCGGATTCGGAATCTGCTCCATCTTCTTTAATTCACCACGCTTACGCGCTACCCAGATATCAATAAGACGCTGCGGGAAAACACCGCCTTTTGTCAGATAATCATGGTCTGATTCCAATGCATCCAGCGCTTCTCCGAGAGATTTCGGCAGTCCCTTAATCTTCTTCTGTTCTTCCTCAGAAAGTGTATACAGATTGAAATCATAAGGTCCCCAGCCATTAGCTGCAGGGTCAATCTGATTCTCAATACCATCGAGACCGGCCATCAGAATTGCCGCATAAGCGAAATACGGATTTGCGGTTGCATCAGGATTACGCAGCTCAAATCTCTTGGTTTCAGGAGTCTTGGCATATGCAGGAATTCTGATAACCGCGCTTCTGTTAGAAGTCGCATAACCTACGGTAACAGGCGCCTCAAATCCCGGTACCAGACGCTTGAAAGAGTTGGTAGATGGGTTAGTAAATGCACATAATGATGCGATATGTTTAAGCAATCCTCCCATAAAATAGTGAGCTGTACGGCTAAGAGACGAATATCCGTTTTCATCATAAAACAGCGGTTTACCATCTTTCATAAGCAACATATGTACATGAAGACCACTACCCGCTTCCTGATATATCGGCTTAGGCATAAATGTAGCCGTCCTACCTTCTCTTGCAGCAATATTCTTGATAATATACTTGATTATCATTGTATTATCCGCCATCACAGGCATATCGGCAAGCTCTACCTCTATTTCCATCTGTCCCGGACCACCTACTTCATGATGATGGTATTTTACCTTAATACCCCAATCCTCCATCATCATACACATACGGCTGCGCAGGTCATATCCGACATCCTGAGGTGCTGCAATATGATAGCCGCCCTTAGCAGGTACCTCATAGCCGTTATTTCCCGGTACGTCTAAACTACAATTCCAATCAGCCTGTCTGGTATCAATTCTATAGCCACACTGCTTCGGCGTCACTTCATAACGCACGTTATCCAATAAATAAAACTCGAACTCCGGTCCGATTATCATCTGATCCGCAATGCCGCTCTCCTTCATATATTCAACCGCCCGCAGACTTACATTTTTGGGGTACTGGTCAAAAGGCTTATTTTCCCCTTTTCCTATTGTACATACGTTACCGCACATAGTAAGCGTAGGCACCTCAGCAAACGGATCCACGTAAGCAGTATCCGGGTCCGGTAAAAATACCATATCGCTCTTTTCAATAGGCGCATAGCCATAGTTAGAACCATCAAATCCGATTCCCTGTGTGAATGTGTTCTCTCCGAATCTTTCCACCGGAATCGTGATGTGCCGCCAGCGTCCATCGATATCCGTCATCTTAAAATCAATCATACGGATCTGATTTTCTTCGCACTTCTTCTTGATTTCCTCAATTTTGTTCATAATTTCCACCTATCCCTTCCCTTAGTATGACTAATATCTGTATTCCTTCCACGATTACAGACATCTATAAGAATTGTATCATAAATTTATGGGTTTGGATAGATTTTCCGTGAAAATATCAATCCATTTACGGGAGCTGTAATGCTCCATTTTTCAGCAATTTTTTAACCACAGGATCATATTTCTTTGTACCGAAATCCTCAATGTATCTACTCTTTCAGCTAATATTTGCGGTCGAAAAATTCGTCTACAAATTGACTTAGCAACAAATTTTCTTTACACCTGTAATTCTGTAGATACACGGATGTAGATATAACAT
>JAIDPH010000048.1 GCA_029062885.1 Lachnospiraceae bacterium | reverse complement strand
CATTTATATTTAACAATCAAAATCTCCTGTCTATTAAAACTTAGCTTAAACACCACCATAATGTGCTTCATTCTCCCGAATCCGCTTCATTGTCTGAATGACTTTTTCTTTTTTTAGGTTAAATCGGAAGCGTGGCAATCTTTGTAGAGTCCAAACATTTCCCTACAGATTTTCTTTCCACATTCTGTTCTGAAAATATTATTATATGTATCCAGCGCCGCTTCTTTTGACAGACCACCTTCCATAATATTTACAAGAAAATCCGCTTCAACAAGTATTTGATAGTCTATTCCATCAATATTGTCGTATGTATGATGATGTGCAATCAGATACTGAACCCTTTCAGATACATCTTCTTCAAAGCCTAATTCTCTAAGTAACTTTTCGGCTATTGCAGGACCTTCTTTTTCCTGTAATTTTCCATCGCAATTCCCATACTTTTCTTCACATACATGAATTCCGATATCATGTGTAAGGGCTGCTGCTTCAAGAATGAACAAACACTTTTTATCTACATTTTCTGTTTCAGCAATAAGCTTTGCATAACTATGAACCTTGCAAAAGTGCTGAATTCTCTTAACATCTCCACTATACAGCTCTATCATTGCCATATGTAATTTATTTAACATTTAAAAACACTCCTCCACAGATAAATTCCGATTTGACACTGATTTTATTATATCTCTTTTTCCATAAAAAGTGAAACAGATGTGTGATAAAGAGGTAAAAGAAATGCAAAAAACAGGAACCAGTTTCCTGATTTCCTGTTTCGGTGCGCTGTATTTGGCAATTTTACGCTTTCTTCCGTGTCAGACAAACCCCAACGATTGCTCCAATCAAGGCAAACGGTGCTATTCTAACGAACAGCCACTCAAATGAGTGAATCACTACTCCGATTACTGCGGTTTCGGGTTTGCTATAATCCCAACCTAAGTAAGGACTATTTAGTACTATTAGGACCGGATACATAGCCACTATAACCGTACACAATGAGATAAAAAACCAATGAAGAACTTTTTGTCTCGTTGTTTTCCTATGCGCAAGCTGTAGGTTAATGACCTCAAGTTTCTCGGAAATTGCTCTAAAGTCATCAGCCTTCGCCTCGACAACGGTTTCTCCAAGCAGTGTGCTTACCGGTGTTTCAAATGCTTCTGATATGGAAATCAGCATATCGGCATCCGGAACCGACAGACCTTGTTCCCATTTAGAAATCGTCTGTCTCACCACATTAAGCTTGACTGCAAGTTCCTCTTGCGAAAGTCCTTTGGATTTTCTAATTGCTTTAATGTTTTCGTTTAGCATCAGGGATAACCTCCTTTCACTGCCATTATACGAATGAAAGTCCGTTGCGGCAAGCAACGCAGATTAACTATTGTCTTTTTGATATAACAGAATCAATCAAACCATATTCTAAAGCTTCATCTGCACTCATAAAATTATCCCTGTCCGTATCTCTTTCAATTTCTTCAATGGTACGACCTGTATTCTCGGCTAAGATTCGATTTAGCCTCTTCTTATTTTTTTGTATATGGTCTGACATTATTCGTATATCAGTAGCCTGCCCTTGAATACCATTACCTTGTATAGACGGCTGATGTATCATGATTTCAGAATTAGCTAACGCCATACGCTTCCCACGTGTTCCGCCTGACAGCAAAAAAGCTCCGAAACTTGCGGCAAGCCCTATACATATCGTAGAAACATCGCATTTTATATACTGCATAGTATCATAAATTGCCAATCCTGCTGTTATAGAACCTCCGGGGCTGTTAATATAAAGCTGAATATCCTTATCCGGGTCTTGGGCTTCTAAAAAGAGCATTTGTGCTATGACTAAACCGGCAGAGGTATCGCTGACTTCTTCCCCTAAAAAAATAATTCTGTCAGATAGTAAACGTGAAAAAATATCATAACTTCTTTCTCCACGACTGGTCTGTTCAATGACGTAAGGAATTGTACTCATGCTGCAACCTCCCTAATTTCTGCAATTGATTTATAGTATTTAGGGATACAGGAATAACACATGGAAATTCTGTTTTGTTTTGGCATAAAGATTCCAATATTCCTATAAGTTTTAGGTGGATAAAGATATACCTGTTTAAATGCAAATGAAAATGATTGTTGCGTATCATATCCGGCTTCATATGCAATCTGCGTTATCGGCTTTTCTGTCCTGACCAGTTTTTCAGCCGCAATCGTAAGTCTGCGGTTTTGTAAATATTTATAAATTGTAATTCCTGTATGTTCTGTAAAAATTCGGTTCAGATAAAATTTGGAATAGCCAATATTTTTTGATATATTATCTAAGTTAATTTCTTTTTCTATGTTTATCTCGATGTAATC
>JAIDPH010000047.1 GCA_029062885.1 Lachnospiraceae bacterium | reverse complement strand
GGTAGATAGGTCCGGGGTGCAGGCGCAGCAATGCGTACAGCTGACGGATACTAATAGGTCGAGGGCTTAACCAAACGGAAGGGCTGCTGTATGGGATGGAGATTTTTGGTATTTGGTTTTGAGGGCATGTCCCTTATATTTTCCTCGATAGCTCAATGGTAGAGCACACGGCTGTTAACCGTGGGGTTGTAGGTTCGAGCCCTACTCGGGGAGTAAAGTGCCAGAGGAATGGTACTTGAAAAAGCCTATAGACACTAGTGTTTATAGGCTTTTTGCGTAAGAAAAAAGACCTGTTTACCATATTCCCAATATATGCTGCATCAGCAGGCTGACTCCTGTGATACCAACCCAGCAGCAAAATCCCATAACAATAGGCTTTCCACCTGTTTTTATCAACTTGACAATATCGGTATTCAGACCAATTGCAGCCATGGCAAGCACGATAAAGAATTTACTCAGCTCCTTAATTGGAGAGAATATACTTGCGTCTACGCCCATGGAGACGGATACTGTAGTAATCACTGACGCAGCAACAAAATATAAGATAAAAAACGGGAATATCTGTTTCAGACTCACTTTCTTTCCGGATTCGCCATCCCTTTTTTCGTTTCGGGTGCGGATTAGCGCAAGCACAAGCGTAATTGGAATAATTGCGAGAGTTCTGGTGAGCTTTACGGTAACGGCAGTGTCCAGCGTGGCGGAGCCGAGATTCCACATGCTGTCCCAAGTGGAGGCAGCGGCAGTGACAGAGGAAGTGTCATTCACGGCAGTTCCGGCAAAGATACCGAAAGCTTCCCCTGTATCAGTGGCAAAACCAACCAATTTACCAAAGGTAGGAAAAATCAAAGCCGCCAATACATTGAAGAAAAAAATTACGGAAATTGCCTGAGCGACCTCTTCGTCATCGGCGTCAATCACCGGAGCTGTAGCCGCAATTGCAGAGCCGCCGCAGATGGAAGAGCCGACGCCGACAAGGGTAGAAATCCTGTTCGGGATATGCATGGTCTTATGTAGTATATATGCAATAATGAGTGATGTTGCAATCGTACTGATAATGATAGGAAGGGATTGTTTTCCGGTTTCAACAATAACTGTCAGGTTCATGCCGAAACCGAGCAGAACAACCGCCCACTGTAAAATCTTCTTGGAAGTAAACTTAATGCCGCTCTCAAAGCCGGATTTGTCCTTGATAAGTAAGGTTATGATCATGCCGGCAATAATGGCGATCACTGCTCCTCCTATGATAGGGAACTGTTTTCCCAGAAACCATGAAGGCACTGCGATTATCAGGCATAAAAGCAGACCTTTTGAGTTTTTTGTTATAAATTCCATATCTGTAATCCACCTTTACTATTATTATTCTTTAATTCATTATAAGCCATTATAAGAAATCTTTGATTATTTGTCTATAATGAAATTGCACGGTCGGCATGATGCTCAGCTTCATGAAGCCTGTAATTATTATTAGTAACGAGCGAAATACAGCCAGGCTGATCATCACGGAGTACAGTTATATCCATATCCAAGGGAAAGCTCATTCAGGACAAGTGCCTATCGCAGCCGATGAGATGACTGTCGTAAACGGCTTTGCTTATCTCTCCAACATAAACTATCAGTATGGCTTTGAATGCGGCGTGAAATACGTGAACGGGACGGAAGGGAAAAATGTAGAGATAATTGAGCTTCCCGCCTATGCGGGAACAGATGTTACCGGCGTCTGGTACATCGGATGTGATATTGACCAGTATGATGATGGAGCTGACGGGGACCGTAATGTCATGTTGACATCTGCCATTAAGGTGATGCATAGTGATGTGGAGAGAACGTTGAATGCGATATCTGCCGGCTTTTTCGGAGGCGGGAATGTTTAACGGTATAACGCCGGAGGATTTTACCTGGAAATAATAAAATAACAGTAGGTTGCAATTGTTGAACCTTTCCAAGCCAAGACTGATTTATGTTGAAGAACGAATCACAAGCTTTGAAGCTATATGAATAATATTATTGGCCTGCATGGGATTGGTGATTCTGTCCAGAAGCAGGTCGATGATTCTTTTTCCCAACAGGGATTTATTAACATTTACAGATGTAAGCGGAGGAGTGCAGTTTTTTGCGTCAGCCACATTATCAAATCCGATTACTTTTACATCTTTTGGAACAGAAATTTTCAAAATTTTCAGTGCCTTAAGGAGATTTATGGCAATTGAGTCATTGGCGGCAACGAAGCAATCCGGTAGAGCGGGAAGGCTTTGGATTATGTCAGCCAATGATTCAGCGTCATAGGGCATGGAATCATCGTTTAATATAGAGTATTGCAGGTCAACCGGGAGGGATGAAAAAAAC
>JAIDPH010000046.1 GCA_029062885.1 Lachnospiraceae bacterium | reverse complement strand
GTAATAAGGCATATATTTGTGTAATTCTTTAAATTAATGAAATATTAAAAACTTGCACAACAAAATTTGCTATGCAAAAAGAAATAATCTTGTTATAATCAGAAAAGAATAATATTATTGGGGAGCAGTTTTGGTATTAGGGATAAGGCAATTTTGAGAAAAGAGGGATAAGCCTTATGAAAGAAAGCTTTTTAAAAATAGGAACAGCAGCGGACGGGAAATTTTTCTGGAAAAGACTGCTCTATACCTTATGTTTTGTGATGTTTTGTGTCATTGATCAGAGAACCAAAACCGCTTCGGGTCTGGATGGCCTGATTGAAACGTTCCGGGAAGTCACAGGCATTGTTTTGGCGTGCATTATTTTTTCCCACTATAAGTGGACAGATTTTGTAAAATACAAGTGGATTTATGCGGTATGGGGAATTGTGAGCGTAGCAGGGGTAATAGGTGCGTTTGGGGGTGGCGGCAGATACCTTGGTATGGGGAGATACCCCTTTCTCAATGATAGGATTGCTATTCTTGCGAATGTGGTAATATGGGGATTTATTCTGATGCACACCTTTATACAGGTAGTGCTGGAAAAGAAATATCCCAAGCTGAATAGAAAGATGTTAATCGTCTGGAGTATCATGATGGTGTTAATGATTGTGTCCAGAAGCCATTACATTTGGCCATTTTGTTATATGGTAATGTTTGGGTGTTTTTACTTTACCGGGTTTACCGTGGACGAGCAGGAAGATTTATGGCAGGGCTGTCTGGATGGAATTATTTTGTCGTTTATTTTATTTCAAGGTTTTTGCTGTGTGTTTCGGCCATATGACATGGAACGATATGTGGGAATTCATAATAACTGTAACTTGAATGGTTTATATTATTTGACAGTTTTGGCGGCAGTATTTACCAAAATTCTTTACCTTACAAGAAAGCATGCATCCAAGTGGTTGAAAGTGTTTTATTGGCTGTTGGCAGGAGTTGTGTTATCTTTTCTCTTTATGACGATAGGAAGGATAGCATGGATTACGGCTTTTGTCTTGGGACTCTTGTTTCTGGGATTTTTGAATTGGATTCTACAGAAAAAACAGTTTGTGAGAAACGGCATGATTCTGGTCCTCTGTGCTGTTTTAATGTTTCCTATAACTTTTGGAGCAACAAGATATCTCCCTCCGGTATTCCATCATCCCATTTGGTTCTGGGGAGAGTGGAGAGAGGATAAGGTGCATTCTTGGGATCCATGGAATTCAGAAAAGTATATAGATATGGATGAGCTTTTGGATACAGCATTTGGCCGGGTTGCAGGCGGGGTAAAGAGTCTGTTAGAACACTCGCCGTTTGCCATCAAGGCGGATGCGGCGGAAGCAGTTTCGGCGGAGGATGCTTCCAGACTAAAAACTGCGGTATTCTCACCAGAGCAGGAATATGATGATTTTTTGGTCAGAAGTACCATTTATCAATATTATTTCACACACCTCAATTGGCGGGGACATCCTTATGAAGAGCAGGGTTTCCAATTGTTTTGGGATTATTGGATAGGTCATGCCCACAATATTTTCCTGCAGTATGGCACGGATTTTGGAATTCCGGTTATGATATTGTTTGCCGTTTTAATTGTGTGGGGAAGCACTGTTTGTTGGAAGCGGATCAGAAAGCAGGCGTCCACAGCGGATATTGCTGCATTGTATTATATCTTGATTCCGGCAGTGTTTGGATTGTTGGAATATTCATGGGGGGTAGGCAGTTTAAGCATTACCATGCTGTTTCTTGCGTGGGGGCGCGCAATGCAGGAAGAAACATAAAGATTTCCGTATGATTTTAGAACTATGAACCATACTAATCTAGAAAGGCAGGTTGGTATGGTTGAAAAAATGAAGAATAATAAACTTGTGCTGCTGCTTCTGATTACAGGAGCAGTTTATCTTTTTTTACAGTATATTGCCCCGCTGCTGACTCCGGTGTTAGTGGCAATGTTGTTTGTGACTATTTTTGGCCCAACATTGCAGAAATTAGAGAATAAACTGCATATACACAGGCAGGTGGGAGCTTCTATTTTGCTGCTGCTTGCAGGAAGCATTGTCATCTTGCTGGTATGGGTGTTATTTTCGTGGATTGTGGGAAGTCTGCCAGAATGGATGGCACAATTGGATGTATTGGAAGAGGATATTGTATATATTATTCGCGAGATTTGTGACTCAGTGGGAAATTTTTTGAACATGGACAGTGTATTTTTGGAGGACACAATTCTTTCGCAGTTTCAGAGGGGGATGGACCATTTTCAGATGCAGATGCTTCCGGGTATGTTGTCCCAATCCTTGGAATATGTCAAAGCAGCAGGGGCAATAGGAGCGTTTCTGGTGACTTTTATGATAGCGGCAGTGCTTTTGGCAAGGGATTATGACAGCATCATGAATCAGTTGTTAGACAGAGAGGAATATCATGTGCTGCTTGAGATTATTTGCGGAATGATTCGCTATATTGCCACCTATGTAAAAGCGCAGCTTGTTATTATGAGCGCCATTGCAGGCATTGCTGCTCTGACTTTAGGAATTGCGGGAATCCGCCATGGACCTATCTGGGGGATTGTGGCGGGAATTTTAGATGCGCTGCCTTTTGTTGGCACGGGAATCGTGCTGGTTCCTCTTTCTTTGGCACAGCTTTTTCAAGGGAGGTATGCCTTAGCTGTAGTATGCATTGTTCTTTACGTGGTATGTATTTTTTTAAGGGAGTTTTTAGAACCGAAGTTGATTGGAAAAAAAATCGGTGTGAAGCCCATTGCCATTTTGATTTCTTTATATGCGGGCATCCGGCTTTTCGGCATCTGGGGAATTATAAAGGGGCCGCTGGGATTTATTATTATTTATCAGGCATACAAAAGTATTTTGCGGCGAAGAGAATTAATATAGCCTGAAATTGTGATTGACGAAAGGATGTCTGCGGATTATCATAAAGATATCAGTATTACGAGAGAGGAATGTGTTATGAGCAGCCGCAGGACGAAAACCACGCAGCAGAAAAAAGACAAAAGAGAGTCCGTTGCAGAAACACTCAAAAACTTTTTTGCGGAGGCTCTGGATTGGGTTATCTGCATTTATATGTTTCTTATTTTTGCGGTAATGCCTTTTTATAATCAGGAGGGATATTCCCATATTGGGACGGACAAGTCTTATTTTTTCCGGCAATGCAGTCAGAAGTTTACATTCTTGATTCTTCCCCTGCTTGCACTGTATCTGGTGGCAGCAGGAGTTGTATTTGTGCAGGAAAAAAGAAGTGCCTCCTTTCAAATGAAAGCGTGGCTGAAATCGCATTTTTCTGTCACGGATTGCTTTGCTTTTTTATATGGAGTCAGTGTGTTACTATCCTATGCTTGTTCTTCTTATAAAACGGAAGCACGTATTGGGACAACAGGCTGGTATATGGGATTGTATCCGCAGCTGACATTTATAGGGGTCTATTTTCTGATATCGAGGATGTGGAAAAAAGAGTATACTGTGGCTCTGTTAGGGCTTTTTGCATCGACCGTTGTATTTTTGCTGGGAATCATAAACTGTTTTGGCATTTATCCTATAGATATGAAAGTGGAGAACAACGCCTTTATCTCTACCATTGGAAATGTTAATTGGTACTGCGGATATCTGACTGCGGTGTTTTTTGGAGGGCTTGCGCTTTTTTGGCAAATGGGCAGAAAACAGTGGCAATACAGGTTGTTGCTTGCAGTTTATGTTTTCATTGGTTTTACCAGCCTAGTGACTCAGGGCAGCAGCAGTGGCATTGTGGCATTAGTGGCAGTGTTGTTTGTGATGTTTTGTCTGTCGGTGGAAGATGGCAGATTGATGCAGGCATTTTGGGAAGCGGTGCTGCTTTTGTCCGCAGGATGCCTGATATGCTGGCTGATTCAGTCGATTGGCTTGGTAAAGACTAGTGCGTGGGAAAGCGGGGAAGGACTGTTTAGCCTTTTGAATAATAGCTTTTTTTCTGCAATTATGACAGGCGTGTCACTTGCAATGCTTCTGTATATCATTTTTGTTAATCGCAACAAAAACTATCCCGCATTCATATTTCGGAAGTGGGCAAAGATTCTGGGTTTTGCAGGAGCAGGATTGCTTGTTTTGTTTGTGGTGTTATTAGCGGTCAATACCTTCACCGGAGGAAGGATTTCCAATGTGTTGGGCCTGCCGCAGGAAAATCTGCTGATGTTTACAGATTCATGGGGAAGTAACAGGGGCGCTACATGGATGGCAGGGATTCGTTGTTTTTTGCAGCAGGATTTTTTACATAAGTTAGTGGGGATAGGACCGGATTGTATGTCTGCCTTTTTGTATCATGGTGCAAGTCAGGAGCTGACCCAATGGGCGGAAAAATGGTTTGGGGGCAGCAGACTCACCAATGCTCATAATGAGTGGCTGACGATTCTGATAAATGAAGGAGTATTGGGGTGCATCTGTTATGTGGGCATGATGTGCAGCGCTATCCAGCGTTTGCTAAAAGAGAGAAAAATCAGTATGGCGGCAGGAGCCTGCGGCTTTTGTGTGCTGGCATATACGATGAACAATAT
>JAIDPH010000045.1 GCA_029062885.1 Lachnospiraceae bacterium | reverse complement strand
AGGCTTGAAAAAAATTAGAATGGTTGTGTATTTTTTTCAATACAATTATTGCATTTTCACTTTACCTGTGATATATAATAAATATAAATGCAATGAAAGAGACTCGCCTTATGGAAAACGACAGGAATACAGCGTCACCGACTGAGAGCGCTGTTTGTGGGAAGTAAAGATTGGGAACACTCCGGAGCAGATTATCTGAACCATTGGGCATATGACAGATATAGAAATATCACTAATAAACTATCATACGAGCGATGCTAGGGTAATACGTGAACATGCGTTAAATGTAAAAGTGGGCAGGGCGATAAAACATCTTGATGGAGATGGCGGCTTGTCAATGCGGGTGGTACCGCGGATAAAAAAGATTATCCGTCCCGGAATACAGAAAATGTATTCCGGGATTTTTTATTGGGTAAAAGGAGGACTATTATGGAAAAGAAAACAGGAAATATTTACAGAGAAATCACATTAAAACAGATTGGCGAGAGTGATATCGGCAGGGAGTTAAAAGTTGCCGGATGGGTAGAGAATATACGTGACCACGGAGGCGTATCTTTTGTGGATTTACGCGATATGTACGGAGTATTGCAGGTTGTTATGCGTGATACTACCCTTCTTAATGGATTATCCAAGGAAATGTGTATTTCCATTGAAGGACTTGTTGAGAAGAGAGATGAAGAAACTTATAATCCTAAGATTCCTACCGGAACGATTGAGCTGGAGGCACATAAGGTAGAGATTCTCGGTAAGGTCTATAAACAGCTTCCTTTTGAAGTTATGACGTCTAAGGAAACGCGGGAAGAGGTACGGTTAAAATACCGTTATCTGGATTTGAGAAATAAAAAAGTAAAAGACAACATCATTTTCCGTTCACAGGTAATAAGTTTCTTGCGTGAGAAAATGACGGAAATGGGATTTCTGGAGATTCAGACGCCGATTCTTTGTGCATCATCTCCTGAGGGCGCCAGAGATTATATAGTTCCTTCCAGAAAGTATAAGGGAAAGTTCTATGCTTTGCCGCAGGCTCCGCAGCAGTATAAACAGCTTTTGATGGCGTCAGGCTTTGATAAATATTTCCAGATTGCTCCGTGTTTCCGTGATGAGGACGCACGCGCAGACCGTTCACCGGGCGAATTTTATCAGCTGGATTTTGAAATGAGTTTTGCAACGCAGGAAGATGTTTTCAGGGCCGGCGAGGAAGTGCTGTCAGCAGCTTTTGAAAAGTTTGCTCCGGAAGGTTTCGAAGTTACAAAGGCGCCGTATCCGATTATAAGCTATAAACAGGCTATGCTTGAGTTCGGCACTGATAAACCGGATTTGAGGAATCCGCTGCGTATTATTGACTTAACAGATTTTTTCAGTAAATGCACATTCAAGCCTTTCCTTAATAAGACGGTGCGTGCGATAAAAGTTCATGCAGATATGTCCAAAGGTTTCCACGAAAAGCTGCTTGATTTTGCAACAGGTATGGGAATGGGAGGACTTGGTTACCTGGAAGTTGAAGAAGATATGTCCTACAAAGGGCCGATTGATAAATTCATTCCCGAAGAGTTGAAAAAGGAACTTGCAGACTTGGCTGATCTTTCTGTAGGCGATACTATTTTCTTTATTGCTGATAAAGAGGAAAGGGCGGCTTACTACGCGGGACAATTGCGTAAAGAGCTCGGAGAGCGTTTAGAGCTGGTTGAGAAAAATGCGTATCGTTTCTGCTATGTGAATGATTTTCCGATGTTTGAGCTTAACCCTGATACGAAGCAGATTGAGTTTACGCATAATCCGTTTTCCATGCCTCAGGGTGGATTAGAAGCGCTAAATACCAAAGACCCGCTGGATATACTTGCATACCAATATGATATTGTATGTAATGGCGTGGAGCTTTCTTCGGGAGCTGTCCGCAACCATGACATGGAAATTATGGTGAAAGCTTTTGAAATTGCAGGCTATGATGAAGAAACCCTGAAAAACAAATTCGGCGCGCTTTACAACGCATTCCAGTATGGCGCTCCGCCGCATGCCGGCATGGCTCCGGGCGTGGACCGAATGATAATGCTTCTGCGTAATGAGGAAAATATCAGGGAAGTTATAGCATTCCCAATGAGCGGCACGGCGCAGGATTTCATGTGCGGCGCGCCGAATGACGTGACAGAGCAGCAGCTTAGAGAGGTGCATATTAAAATAAGGTAAGTTGCCGTCCCTAATAAGATAAATTTGTAGAAAGGAAGAAATTCGATGGCTAATATTATAAGTGACGAAACCATAGAATATGTCGGTATTCTGGCTAAGCTGGAACTTTCGGATGATGAGAAAGAGCAGGCAAAGAAAGATATGGGCAGAATGCTGGACTATATTGATAAGCTTGGCGAACTGGATACGGAAGGCGTGGAGCCGATGTCGCATGTGTTTCCGGTACAGAATGTTTTCAGGGAGGACGTAGTAACAAACGCTGATACAAGAGAACAGCTGTTATCTAATGCACCGGAGCAAAAAGACGGGATGTTTGCGGTTCCGAGGACGTTTGAATAAAAAATATCATGAATTTAGTCAGCATGAACAAAAACGGTCCTCGTTGCTAAAGCAGAATCGGACCTTATTTTGTTCATGCTGACTAAATCAAAATAGTTTGAATATATAAGAAAGGAATAAATAGCATATGAGTCTGCTTAATATGACTGCGGTGGAGTTGGCGGCAGCAATTAAAGAAGGAAAGACAACGGCAGTGGATGCGGTACGGGAGAGTCTTGAACGGATAGAGGAGAAAGAAGCGCTGTATCATTGCTATGTGACGGTTGATAAAGAATCGGCGCTTGCACAGGCGGAAAGAGTGCAGGCGAAAATTGAAGCAGGGGAGCTTAATTCTCCCTTGGCGGGAGTGCCGGTTGCAATTAAAGATAACATGTGTACGGAGGGAATGCTTACAACATGCTCTTCAAAAATACTCGGTAACTTTATTCCGGCTTATTCTGCCGAAGCGGTGTTGAATCTACAAAAAGCGGGTGCGGTGATTCTTGGGAAAACAAATATGGACGAGTTTGCAATGGGCTCCACTACGGAGACGTCTGCATTCGGCGTGACGAAGAATCCGTGGAATCCTGAGCATGTGCCGGGAGGTTCTTCAGGCGGCTCTGCGGCAGCAGTGGCAGCTGGTGAATGCTTTTATGCACTTGGCTCTGATACCGGCGGTTCCATCAGACAGCCTGCGTCTTTCTGCGGTGTGGTAGGCATGAAGCCTACTTATGGAACTGTGTCCCGCTATGGACTGATTGCATATGGTTCTTCACTGGATCAGATAGGACCGCTGGCGCAGGACGTAACAGACTGTGCGGCAATTCTGGAAGCGATAGCATCACATGATGAGAAAGATTCTACTTCCATAGACAGACAGGATACGGATTTCACGAAAGCCTTAACAGATGATGTGAAAGGCATGAGAATCGGAATCCCGAATGACTATTTTGGCGAGGGACTGGATGCAGAGGTCAAAGACGCTGTGCTGCAGTCAGCTAAAACTCTGGAAGAAAAGGGCGCTATAGTGGAGCGTTTTGATTTAAGTCTGGTGGACTATGCAATACCTACCTATTATACAATAGCGGCGGCCGAGGCGAGCTCCAATCTCGAGCGTTTCGACGGAATTAAATACGGATACCGCACTAAGGACTACGCCGGACTTCATAATATGTATAAAAAATCCCGTTCCGAAGGGTTTGGAGAAGAAGTAAAACGGCGTATAATGCTGGGATCATTTGTTTTAAGTTCGGGATATTATGACGCATATTATCTGAAAGCATTGAAAGTAAAAGCATTGATTAAGAAGGCTTTCGATGAAGCTTTTGAAAGATTCGACGTAATCTTAGGTCCTGCGGCACCGACGACTGCACCTAAGCTTGGCGCAAGTTTGGCGGATCCGATTAAAATGTATCTGGGAGATATTTATACTATTGCCGTGAATCTGGCGGGTCTGCCGGGTATATGTCTGCCCTGCGGTAAAGATAAGGCAGGTCTTCCAATCGGTCTACAGCTGATTGGCGATTGCTTTCAGGAAAAGAAGCTGATTCAGACAGCTTATACCTATGAAAAGGCAAGAGGAGCATTTCCTGTTGCAGCAAAGGAGGTACGCTGATATGGCAAAAGAGTATGAAACCGTCATCGGTCTGGAAGTTCATGTGGAACTTGCAACCAAAACTAAGATTTTCTGCGGCTGTTCCACTGCATTCGGAGGAGAGCCCAATACACATACCTGTCCTGTGTGTACCGGTATGCCGGGGTCTTTGCCGGTGTTAAATAAGCAGGTGTTAGAATATGCGATAGCGGTTGGTCTTGCAACAAACTGTGATATCACAAGGTATGGTAAATTCGACAGAAAGAATTATTTTTATCCCGACAACCCGCAGAACTATCAGATATCCCAGCTTTATCTGCCGATTTGCAGAAACGGCGGCGTAGAGATTGAAACCGAAGAAGGCGGAAAGAAGACCGTTGGGATTCATGAAATCCACATGGAGGAAGACGCCGGAAAGCTTATTCATGACGAATGGGAAGATTGTTCTTTGG
>JAIDPH010000044.1 GCA_029062885.1 Lachnospiraceae bacterium | reverse complement strand
TTTTATGAACTGGGAGGGCAGATTGCACAAAATGTTCTCTCGTGCCTGACTTCGGAATATGGATTTTCTAAATATTCCGATGATGCTGTGAAGGCGTACGCAACCGCCCGCCATTCGCCATCCGGGCTCAGTGCGGGCTTTTCGGGACATCCATGTCCCGAAATTGCTGAATATCCGGCGGAATATTAAGAAAATCTCATATTCCTTCGCAAGGCACTTCGCGAACATTTTGTGCAATCTGCCGGCAATATTTTATATAAGCACCTTTTGACACCCGAATCCTATGTAAGTTATCGGATAGGTATTTATGAGATTGCCTATTTCCAAAATGTAGTTGGACAGAATATACAAGTCCATAAGCAGGTACTGTGAGGCCGTCGGTCCTTAGGTGCTGTATTTTGGCACCTTAGTACCGCTACGGCTGAACTGTAGCGAGAGCGTGCCTGCGTTGGATTGTATATTTTGTCCAACGGACGTCTTGAAAAGCCTAGTTTTTTAGAAATCTATGCGAGATATTGTATACAGAGAGGAGCTGCATATAATGAGCGAAAACATGATTTTGGCTGTGTTGGTATTTTATCCGTTTCTGGGAGCACTTATATCCTGCATTATCGGAAGTAAAAAGGAGACGCTCAGGGATTATTTTGCGGACTTTATAGTTATCAGCGAGTTTATAATAACGCTTATCCTATTTATCACTAACCGGAATAGGTTGTATACTGACGGATTGGCGGTTTATGACTGCAACATTCCCGGAGTCTGCGGTATGGGACTTAACTTTACTCTGGAGAGTTTCCGCCTGCTTTATATCATGATAGCTGCTTTTATGTGGATGATGACGACGATTATCTCAAGGGAATATATGAAGCATCATGACAATAAGAACCGATTCTATATGTTTATGCTTGCCACTCTGGGAGCGACTATGGGAGTGTTCCTTGCAGCGGATTTGTATACAATGTTTATTTTCTTCGAGATTATGTCCTTTACTTCCTATGTTTGGGTGGCGCAGGAAGAGACGGAAGGGGCTCTGAAGGCGGCGGCGACCTATCTTGCTGTAGCCATTATCGGCGGACTTGTGATGCTTATGGGTATTTTTATGCTTTATCATGTGCTTGGTACGGTGAAAATAGATGAAATTTTCTTTGCAGCAGCATTTTATGAAGGAAATCATGCGATGATTTATGCGGCGGGAGTGTGTCTTTTGGTTGGTTTTGGCGCGAAAGCAGGAGCATTTCCACTGCATATATGGCTGCCTAAAGCGCATCCTGTAGCGCCTGCGCCTGCGTCGGCTTTACTGTCGGGTATACTCACGAAAGTAGGGATATTTGGGATATTGATCACTAGTTGCGACCTTTTTCTTTGCAACACGGCATGGGGAAAACTGATTCTGGGGATTGGCGTACTGACTATGTTCGGAGGTGCGTTCTTAGCTGTTTTTTCCATGGATTTAAAGCATACTCTTGCCTGTTCGTCTATGTCGCAGATCGGTTTCATTTTGATAGGCGTCGGCATGCAGGGACTTCTGGGTATGGAGAGTATGACTGCCATACACGGTACGCTCCTTCATATGGTGAACCATTCCCTGATTAAACTTGTACTGTTCATGGCGGCAGGAGTTATTTTCATGAATGCGCATGCGCTGAACCTGAATGAGATAAGGGGATTCGGAAGGAAAAAGCCACTTCTTAAAGTAATTTTCCTAATAGGAGCGTTGGCAATAGCCGGTATTCCCATGTTTGGAGGATATATCAGCAAGACGCTCCTGCATGAGAGTATATTAGAGTATGGCGGCGACAGCTATATGAGTATGATTGAGACGATTTTCTTAATAAGCGGCGGACTTACTGTTGCTTATATGACGAAGCTGTTCGTGGCGATATTTGTAGAAAAGAACAAGGATGAGAAAAAGCAGAAGCAGTATGACGAGATAAAACACTATATGAATATGGAGAGCGGTTTCGCACTCACGGTAAGCACTCTGGTGCTGTTCGTATGGGGAATGTTCCCTCATGCCATTATGGATAGGGCAGCGCAGATGGGTGAGAAATTCATGAATCTTCTGGGTGCAGAGCCATTGGAGGGTGTGGTTGCATTTTTCAACTTTGAGAATCTGAAAGGAGCTTTGATTTCGATTATAATCGGAGTGTTTGTATATGTTTTGGTTATAAGAATATTGTTAATCCGCAAAGGAGAGTATGTCAGTGCATGGCCGAAGTGGCTGGATATGGAAGAGCTTATTTACAAGCCGCTGTTATTGGGATTTTTGCCAATGATATGCGGAATTGCAAGCAGAGTCTTTGACAGTATGATTGATATTGCTGTCGTTGTACTGCGTAAGACTCTCTATAAAGATTCGCCGCTTCCGCATGAGCGCAGTGAAGGCAATGCCATTACGGAGCAAATAGGCGAGGCTATGAATTTCATACAGTCGCTGCGTAATCGCCTGTGGGGAAAAAAGAATCCGACCCATACCGATTTTGTACATGCTGTCGCTTCCGGCGTTGACGATTTCAGAGAGAGTTTTGTGATAATACAAAGAAGCCTTTCCTTCGGACTTTTAATGTTCAGTGTAGGATTGGCGCTGACACTGATATATATTATATGGTGGTAAAAATGCAGGCTGTAAGGCCTGCATTTTGTTATATAAAAGTGACACCCAAAATTATAACTCAAAAAGAAGGTGTATTTTAAATAAAAGGAAGGACAAATATATGATAAAAACAGTGGTAATCGGAGTTGGAAATATGGGAAGCAAATATGCTTCTATCATACAGAACGGTATGATTCAGGGAATGGAATTGAGCGCTATAACAAGGGTGCGTGGTACATACAGGGAGATGTTGTTGCCGTCCATTGAGGCAGGCATGCCTGTATATGAGACTGCGGACGAGCTCTTTACGGCAGTGGAAAATAAAGAGCTTTCGATAGACGCCATTGTGATTGCAACGCCGCACTATTCACATGAGGAATTGGCAGTCAGGGCGTTTAAGAATGGACTGCATGTGCTGTGCGATAAACCCTCAGGTGTGTATAGCAGGCAGGCGAGGAACATGGAAACCGAAGCCGTTAAGGCGGGCAGGGTATTTAGTATGGTGTTTAATCAGAGAACGTTGCCGCTTCATATACAGTTGTATGAGTTGGTAAACAGCGGAAAATACGGCGCTCTAAAAAGAGTAAACTGGGTTGTCACGGACTGGTACAGACCGGAACAATATTATAC
>JAIDPH010000043.1 GCA_029062885.1 Lachnospiraceae bacterium | reverse complement strand
CCTGTATATCATGCCCTGCTGTCTCTTTCGACTGTTTATCATCAATTTCAACAGCTTCCGCCATAGTCATGGATTCAGTAATTTTCTCAGAATCTTCGACATCTACAGATTCATTAACCTTATCGGGCTCATTCCATATTTTATAAAAGAAATCTTTAACCGCAGATATCGCTGTAGTTACAATTTCTCTTAGCATATCAGCAATCGACTGTCCACTTGCAGATGTCTGTGTTTTAGATGTTTCTGTGGTCTTCAGCCTGTCTACAGACGAAGTTTTGCCATTGCTTGAAAGCTCCAGTCTGACGCCGCTTTGTTCTGCCGCATCTTTACGGTCTTTCTCAGCTTTATCCTTTTTTTCGCTGTCTTTCGTCTGTAGCTCTTCCTGCTTATAATTCAGACTGAATTTTTCACCGGTATTAGGAATATTAACATTTTTTGTCTTTGTATATGTAATGTAATTATCGTCGATTCTGTTGACCATACCTGACTCCAATACCTTTCCGGCTTAGAATAAAATTTGTGCCCTTAAAAATGACTACTTTTGATTAATATAATTAACCAGACCTTCCGCAGCAATAATTTTCTGCATAAATTCAGGAAACGCCTGACCTTTGTAAGTAGTCTGCTTCGTAACGTCAGTAATAACACCCGTATCAAAGTTTACTTCCACGCAGTCTCCTGCTTCAATATCTTTCGCCGCTTCCGGACATTCGATAATCGGAAGTCCAATATTAATGGCATTCCGATAAAAGATTCTGGCAAATGTTTCCGCAATGACACAGCTTACCCCTGCCGCCTTAATTGCAATAGGTGCATGCTCCCTTGATGAGCCACAGCCAAAATTTTTGGTTGCCACCATTATATCGCCTTTTTGTACTTTTTTTATAAACTCTTTATCAATATCTTCCATGCAGTGTGTTGCCAGTTCCGCAGGGTCAGAAGAATTCAGATACCTTGCCGGAATAATTACATCCGTATCTACATTATCACCATATTTAAAAACAGTTCCTTTTGCCGCTTTCATGTTCATACCTCCTAATTAAAGTCTGCATGGGCAGGAAATCTTACCCGCCACTGCACTGGCTGCCGCTACTGCCGGACTTGCCAGATAGATTTCAGAATCTACATGTCCCATTCGGCCTACAAAATTACGATTCGTAGTAGACACGCAGCGTTCTCCTGCCGCCAGAATTCCCATATAACCTCCCAGACATGGTCCGCAGGTCGGAGTGCTGACGATTGCTCCTGCTTCTATGAATATTTTCAACAGTCCTTCTTCCATCGCCTGCATATAAATTGCCTGTGTGGCAGGAATAACGATACATCTCATTCCCCTCGCCACATGCCTGTCTTTCAAAACCTCTGC
This sequence comes from Lachnospiraceae bacterium, assembly GCA_029062885.1. GTDB lineage: Bacteria > Bacillota > Clostridia > Lachnospirales > Lachnospiraceae > UBA3282. Next base: position 3,681 of record JAIDPH010000043.1, on the reverse strand, counting down.
AGCAATCCGCAAATCATCCAGCCTTCCATTGGTACAGGAACCGATTACAACCTGATCGATTTTAATATCCTCTTTTATTTCATCGATAGTCTTCGTATTTTCAGGAAGATGCGGGAAAGCGATCGTAGGTCTAAGCTTACTTAAATCAATCGTATATTCCTCATCATAAACAGCATCTTCATCTGCCTCATAAACAGTGTAAGTTTTCTTAGAATGCTCTTTCATATATGCAACTGCCAGCTCATCTACAGGAAAGATTCCGTTTTTGCCGCCCGCTTCAATCGCCATATTGGCTATTGTAAAACGGTCGTCCATAGTAAGGTTCTTTATGCCCTCTCCTACGAATTCCATAGATTTATACAATGCACCATCTACACCAATCATGCCTATTATATGTAAAATTACATCCTTACCGCTTACCCATTTCTCCGGCTTTCCTACGATATTGAATTTAATTGCGGAAGGCACCTTAAACCACGCCTTTCCTGTCGCCATACCGGCGGCCATATCGGTGCTTCCAACGCCCGTTGAGAACGCGCCCAAAGCGCCGTAAGTACAGGTATGGGAGTCTGCACCGATAATAACGTCTCCCGCTACGGTCAGACCTTTTTCCGGAAGCAGCGCATGCTCTATTCCCATCTCGCCTACTTCAAAATAATTGGTAATTTCGTTACGATAAGCAAATTCTCTGACACATTTACAATGTTCTGCTGATTTAATATCCTTATTAGGTACAAAGTGATCAGGTACAAGCGCAATCTTATCTTTATCAAAAACGCCGTCTACCTTCATTTTTTCCATTTCCTTAATAGCAACCGGACTGGTAATATCGTTGCCAAGTACTAAGTCTAAGTCTGCTTCAATCAACTGACCGGCTTCCACCTTATCAAGGCCCGCATGTGCCGCCAGAATCTTCTGGGTCATTGTCATTCCCATCATAATGTCCTCCTGTCTTAAGCTTATTTTATTATTGTAACATATGATCAGGAAATTTGCAAAAAGAAGAGATGTCCATCTGGCGGTATGCTTCCTCCCCGCATTTTTCTAATTCAATGTAATGGTTCTCAAGTAATTTTACCGCTTCTGCCGGAGAGAATAACCATTTTTCCATATCTTTCTTATTAAGAATCAACGGCATGCGATGATGTATTCCTGTCATACACCCTTCCGCTGCGCGTGTGAGAATCGTAAACCTGTCACCTTCCGGATCTTTATGATATATTCCTGCCAGATACAGAATCTTATTCTGTGTGAAAAACTCATATTTTTCTTTCTTCTTTGCCTCCGTCTGTTTCCATTCATAAAATTTATCGGCCGGAATCAGACAGCGCCGTTCTTCAAAATCACGCCTGAACATCGGGCGTTCCTGCACCGTTTCCGTTCTCGCATTAAAAATAAGCGTTTTCTTCCCGTATGCCTCATATCCCCATTTCAATACTTCCGAGACTATTTCTCCATGATTCACCCGCAAAGTGATAGCAGGCTGGGATGGATGTACATCCCCTGTTGTCGCCTTTTTTTGGTCTATTTTTCTTGCAATTTTCTCAATCTCTTTCATTGTATCATCATCTATATAAAATACTCCGCACATAACCCTCTATCCTCATTTTACATATTTCTGACTTTCTCGTGGTTGAAAATTTTTAATTTTCAACCTTTAATATCTATTCCTAATGTTACCCCGCTGCGGCGCTCTTTATCCAAGCCGCCGCTCATATGCGTGACATTACTCCTTAAAAATCCCGCTCTGAATATGGAGTCCTCCCCATACTTTCCCCTAATCGTATCTATAGTCCGATTCAATGTTTCCAGCCTGTCATATTTTTGCAGGTCAAAAAGATTATACTGCCGTCCGGCATCACTTTCAACTTTTGAAGTATGCACACCGATCTGTCTGATAGGAGCTTTCCCATCCCACAATTTTTTGAATATCGGGCATGCTGCCGCATAGATTTCTTCCGTCACATCGGTTGGAGTCAGTAACTGCATCTGTTTATGGGTATGTTGAAATTCACAGGTGGTTATATGCACGCTTATTACGCTTACCTTCACATTGTCATTGCGCAATCTAGCTCCTACTGTCTCACATAGGGAAAGCATTAAATGCCGCGCATATTCTTCCGTTACAATATCCACAGGTGCCGTCAGGCTGTTCCCATAACCTTTATTTGATTCATGGGTAAACATATATGGCTGTAAGTCTTCTCCCCTTGCATACCCCTGTATGATCTTCCCCGGCGTTTTTAAATGTGCACGGATCATTTCTTCATCCGCCCGCGCCAGTTCTCCAATCGTATAGATTCCAAGCTTGTGTAATTTTGCCGTAGTCGCTTTTCCCACAAAAAACAACTCTGAAACAGGCAGCGGCCACATCTTTTTTTCTATCTCTTCCGGAAAAAGCGTATGTACCTTATCCGGTTTTGAAAAATCTCCCGCCATTTTTGATAAAAGAAAATTTGTCGATATTCCTATATTTACTGTAAATCCCAATTCTTCTTTTATTTCATCTTTTAGCGCATGGGCAAAGCTTACCATCTGTCCCTGCCCATACAGTTTTTCATATCCGTCAAATACAGCCCACGCTTCATCAATACTATACTGAATTACCTGATCCGTATACTGCCTAAGCTTGTCAACGAATGCCCTTGAAGCGCTTACATACAGACCGTAGTCAGGAGGTATCACAACCAGTCCCGGGCATTTCTGCCTTGCTGTTACAATAGCTTCGCCGGTCTTAATATCATATCTTTTAGCCGGTGTACTTTTTGCAAGTACGATTCCATGCCGTTTTTCCTGATCTCCGCCTACAATGCTCGGAATCAGGCGCAGATCCGTCTTTTCCCCCAATACAGCCACCCGGTATGCCGCGCTCCATGAAAGAAATGCGCTGTTTGCATCTATATGAAATATATAAGCCGACATTTCACAGAAACTGGAAAATCCGCCATTTCTGGGTAGACGTATTATACCTCATCTCCAGTGTTTTACTCATTCCTTCCTGCTCTATCCTGCACACAAACTGCTTTTCTCTTATTCCTACATAATTTTTTTCACTTCGCGATATGATATCCTCTATCCGGAACTTCTTTATCTCATGCTCTTCCGTTTCCAACCTAAACCACAGCGGAGTTATCTTACCATCACGGTCCGTAACAGACAAAAGCTGAATTGGTATATTCACCTGCTCATCGTGGTATGTCCCATTATGAATCTGATTTTCCATTTCCTTCACCTCTTTTCAAAATACTGTTTGTTATTACAGTGTACCAAACATATGTTCTGGTGTAAAGAGGAAATTATTGCATAATCGCCATTTCTTATGGTTTATTTTAAAAAAAGTGGGAAAACTACGCTTCCCACTTTTAATCCTGATAAATTTGTCATGATATAAAACTATAATTTAAAATATTCAATGCTTTTTACCAGTTCATCAGCTATTTCACGCAGTCTTCCCGCACTTGTTGAAACCTGCTCAAAGGCGCCTGCCGCTTCCTGAGTTGCATCATATGTTCTCTGTGTTCCGGAAGCGTTATCCTGTGCAATCTCCGACAATTCTTCCACAGCCCGCACCACTTCATTACGAGACTTCTCTAAACGCTGAGCGCTGCCCTTAATCATTTCGATGCCATGCATGGATTCATCGATTTCACCCAAAACTTCCCTGACAATGCTCTGGGTATC
>JAIDPH010000042.1 GCA_029062885.1 Lachnospiraceae bacterium | reverse complement strand
TATAGAACTATTCGTTTCTATGCATGTCAATTATATTTTTCATTTATTATTATATATTTTACCAAAAGCTATTTGTGATGGCTGGAGCGTATGATATTGCTTACTCAGCACTGCTATGTATCGAACTACGATATATAGTATAGCACTGCGATATAGTGATGTCAAGATGATTAAAGAGCATAATAAAAGCGCATAGGCTCTATATTGATATGATAATCTGCCCATGCGCTTTATTATTTTATTATATATTAATATACTCATACAAAGCATCTTCTCCGTCTTCTAATTCTTTATTCAATGCCTCGCACAGATATTCGTTCGTTTCCAGAAAAAGCCTTGTTTCCACATCTTGTAAAAGTTTATATAACTCTGTAGTTAACAATTTTTTATAGGCTGCTTCATGGTTTATCTTCTGTTTTTCCATTATATGCTTAGTCAACGCTACTACACATAATCCTGTGGTCGTCTCTATTCTGCCTTCACTCATAGACCTACATCAACTTTCTGTATTTCTGACACAGTTCCATGATACAAAGTTGTCTTAAGATTGTGATACATACTGCTCAATCTCCTTCACCATCTCATTATTTGTCATACTATCAAATATATCCGGACATTCAGCAACATAATTCAATATCCCATACTCTTCATCAAGCTTTAAAAAATCATCTGTATCAATATGATGTTTTTTACAATAATTTTCAGTAACCAAATACATAAGAAATATTGTATTATTAAGTCTCTTTTCTGACATTCAATCCCCCATTCTACGAAAAACTAATAACCTCTTCCTTAGGCTTCTTCGTCTGCTCTACGCTGATTGCATGCAGTACCGGTCCCTCTCCGTTATAATCCTCAAAGTACTCCTTAGACACCTTCGCAGTCACCTTAACCCACTGCTTATCCGACAAGGTATCCGTCTTGTCATACTCGCAGGCAAATCCGAGGAACGCCATATCTTCAGCACAGCAGGTCATCGCCATTCTGCCCGGTACGAAATATCCTTTCGGGAAGTTCTTCGGAACAAGCACCATCGCAGTAAACTGCACGGTCTTACCCTCATAACGGCCTATGTGATCCAATGAATCCAGATACCAAATCCCATATCCTGTATTATCAAGCTCCAGAATCGGCGCCTTCAAATCATATGGCAGGTCGTCTTCCATAATCTGGTTGACTTCACCATTGGAATCTTCAAATACAATATCCGCCTTCTGGTTAATTGCCTTGACATTTCTCTTATAGCTGCTCAAATCCTCCACGCCGTCGCAGCGATTAAAAATGATGAGCTCCGACTTACGAATCATTTCCGCAAGCAGCGATTTCATATTTGTAAAATACATCGGAAACGTAGAAGCGTCAATAGTCGTTACCTGCTGCTCTATCGTCCAATGCCACGGAAGCTTCATATTCTTATAATTCCACATACCGTTATACTCAATGATAATACGCTCAGGTTTATGCTTCTTCTCCAATTCAATCAAATGGGAAGCATTGAAATCCTCTTCTTCATCAATCAACTCTACTACTGTTCTGCTTTTCTGCAGAAGGACTTCATCGTATTCAATTTCACCCTCTTCGCACAGAATCAACAAAGTCTTGCCCCGAATCTGAAAATAAGGCTGTGCTATAGTATAGCATATAAACTCAGTTTTACCGCTTTCCAGAAAACCATTGATTACATATACCGGTTTCATAATCCTATCACTCCAATTGTACAAAAATTATTTTTGAAATAATTCCGCTAGCTTTTCTTCTTTTAACTTAGAACCAATCACGCAGATTTTACCTGTAACATCAGGTTTGCCTTCTCTTATATCGCATTCTTCCGGAACATAATCAAAGTATACCCATGTTCCGTCTCCTGTAGGAACCATGCCTTTTGCCCGAAGTACGATGCCGTATTCTTCCTCATTATCAAGCTTCTGCAAACACTGTTCAATCTCTTCCTTCGTATATGAAGTCGGAGTTTCAATTCCCCAGCTCGTAAATACTTCGTCCGCATGATGATGATGGTGATGTCCATGCTCATCATGGTCATGATGATGATGTTCATGCTCATCCTCATGATCGTGGTGATGATGCTCGTGCTCATCCTCATGGTCATGGTGGTGATGGTGCTCGTGCTCATCCTCATGATCATGATGGTGATGGTGATGCTCATGTTCATCCTCATGGTCATGATGGTGATGTTCATGCTCGTGGTCATGGTCATGATGGTGATGATGTTCATGCTCATCCTCATGGTGCGCCATGACTTCTTTCATAAGCTCTGCTTCCAAATCCTTCGCGCCCTCGATCGTTTCCAGAATGTCTTTTCCTTCCAGTTCATCCCAGGGTGTTGTAATAATCGTTGCCTTAGCATTATGTTCTCTTATCATATCAACGCAGGCAGCTAATTTTTCCTCACTCAACTTGTCTGTTCTGCTTAAAATAATCGTGCCGGCATGTTCTATCTGATTGATAAAGAACTCACCGAAATTCTTGATATACATTTTGCATTTGCAGGCATCTACAACCGCAACAGCGCTGTTTAAGATAACATCGTCGTTCTGCATGGCTCCCTGTACAGCTTTCATAACATCGGAAAGTTTACCTACGCCAGACGGCTCAATCAGTATTCTCTCAGGAGTATAGGTGGATAATACTTCTTTAAGTGAAGCTCCAAAATCACCTACCAATGAACAGCATATACAGCCGGAATTCATCTCTTTAATTTCAATACCGGCTTCTTTAAGGAATCCGCCGTCAATTCCTATTTCACCGAATTCGTTCTCTATCAGCACAACCTTAGTGTCTGCCAGAACTTCTTTTAACAGTTTCTTTATCAAAGTAGTCTTACCGGCTCCAAGAAAACCGGATACAATATCAATTTTAGTCATTTAAAATCATGCTCCTTCCTATGATAACTTCATGCTTCATATTCTACTACTGTTTTTTAATCTGTCAACTCCAAAAGCATCGGAACTTTCCCTATTTTCAGGCTATACAGTAATTTGATAGGACGCTTCAAAACTCTCACCTGCCGCTATATGCTGTCCCCACTTTCGTTCTTCCCATGTGCCTGTGAAATCTTCCGCATCACATCTGCCGTACCATGGTTCTATACAGACGAACGGCGCCCTTTTTCCCGGCGGCGACCAGATACCGAAAAGCGGCGCATCAAAGTTTACCGTCAGATATGAACTGCCATCCGGCTTAACCAATGCCACTTTATGAGCCTGATCATTTTCTATAACAAGTGCATCATTATCAAACAGATGCTCCGTAATCCACATATATCCGTTATCCAGAGAATAAACGGCTGTCTCACTGCTCATAAGTCCGTTCCTTAAAATTCCCGCAGTCACTTCCTTAGCATCAAACATAAGTCTGTAATCCGCCTGCTTCGCATCTTCCGCAAGCGGGCATCTGAAAGCAGGGTGTCCTCCAATCGAAAAATGCATATCCTGCGTGGAAGGATTTGTCACCTTCCATTTTACTATAACCGTGCTCTCACTCAGTTCATAACCGAGCTCCAAAAGGAACTCATATGGAAATATCTTAAGTGTTTCCTCATTTGATTTCAGGGAAAACCAGATTTCACGGTTTGTCTGACTCTTTAAAATAAATTCCTTGTCTCTGGCAAAACCATGCTGTCCCATAGGGTAAGACTTTCCATTATGTATATATTCACCATTCCGCAGGCCACCCACAATAGGAAATAATACCGGAGAAGTACGTTTCCAGAAAGAAGGATTTCCTTCCCACATATACTCTACCCCTGTGGTAGTCTTTTTCAAAGATTTCATTTCTGCTCCCATACTGTCAACCTGTATGGTGATTTGTTCATTACCGATTTGAAATAGCGCCATATCAATAACCATGCTCCCTTCTTGTTCCGGTTACTATTTAATATCACTATTGTAAGTATACCATATTTTTCCGCTTTCAACACTATAAACTGTCCTTCAATTCGTGGTTCAAAACCAAAGCTTCGGTATGGTAACGGTTTCTTGGAAGAGTACTCTCCAACATGGCCAGCTGTGTGGACAATTCCTCTGATACACTCTTTGAATAGCCAATCTTTAACTCTTCCCCGACTTTTAGAGACTTGGCTACACTGATTATAGTGATGATGAAGCAGACTGCATTGCCCTTTTTATTTATAACAAACTCTCCGTCTTTTAGCAAATAGCCTTCCACAGTTACAGCATATCCTTCGGGCAGCTTATCGGACAGGCTGTCCACTATACCACAGCTTGTCTGTTCCCACAACTGCTTCTTTGTATCAACCTCACTTTCAAGATATGCTGCAATTCCTGTTTTCCATTCTACGCCAAATTCCTTGTTTTTCTCTATCCATATTCTAATTAGTTCTTTTACCTCTTTATAGGCATCGTTCACCGCAGTTGTTACTGCCTCATGGGATATTGTTTCCATACCCAGCATGTATTTTAGATAATAATCCGATTTTTCCGAACATTCTATTTTTACTTGGTTATCAATCAGATATTGAAAAAAGACGATACTGTTATGCATATTGAATTCAAGTTTACATAACTTTTCTTTCTCTGCATTATATAATTTCAAAAAATCTCTGTTTCCGCCATTTTCCAGTGCGGTACTGCAATAGGCAATATCACTTAGTAAAAATGAGGATTTTCTGCCGAAACTATTCGTATAACAGAGTGCAGCATCCTCCACGACCAGTTTCCTGTTCTTCGCATCCAGACACAGCCAAACGCCCGCCAGAATAATAAGTACAGCTACCGGGTAAACCAGCAGATAATAAAAAACCTCGCCCTTTGCTGATTTATTCGGATACATTGTACATAAAACCCCGTATGATATTCCAAACAGAATCGTTATAATGCCAACAATCCATGGAGTTTTTCCTTCATTTACTTCTATCTTTATCACTGTAATACATACTCCTTCTTTGCCCCGACAGCTTATGTGATGTTTCAGTTTCATTCTGTCATCTCAGTATACGCCTCTATGATAATTGTGAGCGGTACACTTGCTATCTCACCGTCCATTGTTCCGCCGGATATCATTCCTATAAGATTGCCTTTTGCATCAAAAGTACCTCCGCCTGACATCCCGGGTGTACCATAACCATATCCGTATATCATATATTCACCAAACTCGTCAATGTACTGCCACATATTTCCGATACTGCCCTGCAAATAAATCCCATTGCTCTGTACAACATTCTCAGTTCCTTCCAAATGTACGCCTGTTGCGCCTACACAGAAAATGTCGTCGCCCTCTTTCATCTCCTGATAGACATTCATATCAAAATGCGCATAACGCAGTTGCTCCAATTCGATATAATCAAGCTCTTTGCTATCCACTATTAAAAAGCCTACATCATATTCCTCAGATATACCCAGAATCTCTGCACTTGCATAGAACCCCGGCGGAAAAAGCACATTGCTTATTTGTTCGTTCCAATAGTCGAGGACATGCTTATTTGTTACTATTACGATATTTTCAGAAGTCATTTCCCAGATAATTCCGCTTCCATATGCATTTCCCATATTAATCCGCACGACACATGCCTTCACATTTTCGTATGCTTTTTCGCAATTATCCTCATCAAGAACAGGCGTTTCCAAAAGACCAAGCGCCAGCATACCTTCAAAAATATCCTGCTCCGACACGGTCTGAATCAGGTGCGGCATCGTCTGTGGCGTTCTGCCATAAACAGGGATAGATGCCAAATTAATAGCGAGTATTAAACTAATTATAGGAAGTGCGATTGCAGACAATATTTTATGCCGCATATAAGTCCTCCATGCCTGTTATCAAATTACTCTTCAAAATGTTCCAATTCATGGGCAGGATATGCTTTTGTCCAGTGGTATGGCTGCAACTCGCCCAATGTGACAAATTGCAGAGAACCATCATTTGTAGTGACTGCTACCTGCACCTCCTCGCCCCAGAACCTTAAACGTTCCTGGCATATTCCGCAAGGTGATAAAACTTTATAAGGTCCATTTTCATCATCCCGAACCAAACACATACAATGTGTAACCTTTTCGTTATATTTATGAGCCTCTAATATTGCACCTGTTTCAATACACAAAATAGCTGAAGCATTAGCTGTATCAATGCTGACACTTGTAAAATAATGTCCATTCGCTGTATGCACTACACCTGCGCCACCCCATCCGGTAGGATAACGTTTTTCTATCAACGCTACGGCCTGATTATACATCTCTTTCTCAATGTCAGGGTTTCTCATATTATAACCTCCCTATTAAAATTTCATGCTTTTTAAATTGTACACTTTGGGGGTGAAAAACTATTTCATCAATATATCCGTCAAATCCTTTATATCATCAATAATAAAGTCCGCCCCCGCTTCAATTAACTGCTCCCTTTTTGAATTTCCGTACGTTACGCCGCAAGTATATGTTCCCGCGCCTTTTCCCATTTCTATATCAAAAGGCATATCCCCGACAACAAGCGTTTGCCCGGCCTCAAAAGAAAGCTCTTTAAGCGTTTTTATCACCGGTTCAGGATGCGGTTTCAGTAAGGCCGTATCATCTCCGCCAAGAACATATGGAAAATAATCAGCCAGGTTCAGCTTTGCGAGAAAATCGTTGAGTGAGGCGGTATTTCTGGAAGTAGCAATCGTCCTCATAATTCCTTTTTTCTCTACTTGAGCAAGCACTTCTTCTACATTCGGAAAAAGTGTCGGTGGAATTAATTTCTTTTTTTCCTCAAAAATTTTTCTATATGTAGTTACGCATAAATCAAGCGACTGCTCCGAAAGTTCCGGATACAGGGTTTTAAATCCTATTTTGGCCGAAAGTCCTATAGTAGAAACACAAGTTTCTTCATCGGCAATTTCAAGCCCCATTACCCTCATTGTCTCCTGCTTTGCAACTACTATTGTCTTTTTAGTATCTACAAGTGTACCGTCAAAATCAAATATAACTAATTTTATATCCATATAAACAACCTTACCTTTTCTAAGACTGCGATATTTGTGACTGAAAGGAACAAATTCTATCTGCTACCCTCATCATCAGGAATAATATAGCTTCCGTCTTCAGCAAACTTTGTGTAAAAAGGCTCACTAAGAGCATTAATCTGATCAAGTATGGATGCGTAGTCGTCTCCACCAGCCGGAGTGGGACAATAATCGTTCCGGGACATAACCGAACTGATATAGCATGGAATGACCTTCGCCTGCCGGTTTTCCTGTTTTACTCCGTCAATAAATGTAAAGGTCTGCTGGAAGATCATAGTCTCCTTCTGTTTCGGATTTCTGTTGCCCCCGAAACAGAAATTTCCCATACTGTACACGATAAATCTTCCATTGTAGACCTCAATGCCCTGTAAAATATGCGGATGACAGCCCAATACCAGATCAGCGCCCCAGTCAATACACTTCTTACCCAGTTCCAACTGATAGTCATTGGGATAATTCTGCATCTCAACACCCCAGTGACAGCAGGCAATAATCAGATTTACATTTTCCTCCTGAAGCTGCCTAATCCCGTCCTCCAGCCAGACTTCGACAGCTTTGCCGTCATAGTGTTCATTCACTGATACGAAACCGATACGAATGCCCTGAGTTTCATATATTCCGACTTTGTCGTCGTAAGCATATGGAATATTTTTTTCATCAAACAGAGCCACAGTATCGTCGCAGCCCTGCTGCCCGTAATCCATTCGGTGGTTATTGCCGAAACTGACAGCCTCTACACTACCCAGTGGCAGAATTTCAATATAAGAAGGGTCTCCCTTGATATTGTACTGCTTTTCCACCAAATCCGTTGACTCTGTCAGAACGCCCTCAAAGTTTACGATAGTCATATCATCTTCTTCAAAAATAGGTTTCACATTCTGCAAAAAATACTCCGGCCCCTGCAAATCGTACATCTCTCTGAAGGTTCCCTCGTAGCCGTGAATCTGCAAGTTGCCCAAAGAAACATCACCGGCGGCGGAAATCGTAAGGCTGATGACTTCCGGTTCAGTGGCTGGTATAGATTCCTGTATGGGTTCCTGTATAAGCGCAGATTCCGATACAATCACGGATACCGTTTCCATCTGCGGTGTATCCTGCTCAGCAGAAAAGTTCTCCACATCAGGACTATTCAAATCAGAACTATTCGCATTTACACCGGCCTTACCATTGCCACACCCGCAGCAACAGATTGCAATCAGAAATATCAAAGACATCCGAAAAAAGCCCTTATATTTTAGCATCTTGTTACCTCCTCTGCTACACGGATAAGTATATGCCGCCGAACCTGAGCTTATTGTATCATATCGCCTGAAATATTGTAACCATTAGAACCCAATTAAAGCGATTAATCGGTAACATTCACGCACTTACTTACATATAATATCTATATACCTATTGCTATCCTTTCGAGGTTTTGCCATGTATTCAACCGTTTCTATCGCCATCGTGGGCCGCACCCCGGATACGGTCAATTACGAAAACGCGCTGCATAATATGGGAGCAGATACCGTCACATCCCTTTATTCTGCGCAATATAAGGACTGTGATGGACTGCTGCTCCCCGGAGGAGGAGACATCACTCCCGCCTTCTTCGGACAACGCAACCGCGGTTCCAAAAATATTGATACCAAGCTTGATATTATTCAGTTTCAGGCATTGGAATTATTTGTCGAAAAGAAAAAGCCCGTACTTGGAATCTGTAAGGGGCTTCAAGTTATCAATGTTCATTTCGGCGGTACTATCTGTCAACACTTAAGAACCGCTGATCACCATCAATGGAATAATGGCGACCAGTTTCACTACGTATACCATATAGGAAGCGACCGCACTGATTTTTTCTATCAGATTTACGAAAGCTGTGCATATGTCAACTCAGCGCATCATCAGGGAATCGATAAACCGGGAAACGGACTTATACCCGTCTGTCAGTCCGATGACGGCGTTATTGAGGCTATCTCCCATTCCAGCCTTCCGATTATGGCAGTACAATGGCATCCTGAACGTATGCCGGCAGGCGAAGGAACTGAACTGCTCTATTATTTTTTGAGTATGTGTTCTAAATAATTGATACCTTCATCCAATTTGTTTTTCTGCATCTGCCCCTTAATCTGCAGCTCTTCTTTGACATGCTGTGAAAGCATCTCAAACAGAGCTTTTATCATGTCGCCCATTATCTGTTTCGTTTCTGCATCGACACTTTTTACCGCCTCCATGATTCCATGAATGCTTCTCTTCCAATTGACAGTAAAATCAACCAGATTATCCGACTCAGAAGCCATCGCGACATCATAAAGGGTGTCTATGAAAATGTGCATCTGTTCCTGACTCAGCGACAATATCCACTCATTAAGAGCCTTATCCCTGAACATAGCGCTTGAATGGACTCTTTTTACAACCTGAAAATCATCTCCGTCTATCAGCCACGAATACGGGTCATGCTGCATCAAACCCATATATTTACTCTCCACAACACGATAGCTGCCCTCGGAATAAAGTATCATCCCCACCAGCGAAGAATGTGGAATCGTTCTCATAATCCTGCTTTCTATATCTGCATATCCACACTTTTCTTTTACTTCCGGTCTGAAACCCGGTCCGTCATGACAGAATATAGTAGTAATCCTATCCTGTATATCTTTTTTACAATTCATGGAAGCATATACAGCCAGATTTCCTCCCTTGGAATGTCCGCCTATATAAAAATTCTCCGGAAACTCTCCCGCTGCCCTGTTCAGATATTCCACACTCATGACCTGCCCCGGTGCAGGCTCAGAAAACGCCAGATTCAAATCTTCCTTCCAACCCACAATATTCTCATCGGTACCACGATATGCTACGTAAAAGATATCGTCCGACAACTGAAAAGTAATGGCTGAGAACTGAGTTTCCTTCTCCGGTTCTATTTGGTTTACATAATTCTTTAATTTCATATTCCCAAAGCGTTTGCTCTGTGCAATTGCAGTAAATAACTTAGTATTTTTTTCTCTGTACGGTTTAAAAGCATAAAGCTTATCATAATCCTCATGCTGTAATAAATACTGCAAATCCACAGCTTCTGTATTTTTGCCAATATCAGGAACCATCCCGTCAAACTTAAGATAGGCAAACTGGCACAAAACCAGACTGTCAACCTCACTAAGCGGCTTCTCACTAAATGTATAGTCTCCATATTCTTTGACATAATTAATAATCGTTCCCATATGCACCACCTTGCCGGAGTTTACCGGAAACCAGATAGTATCGCATCACATCCGAGCCTCCAAATGCTCAATATTCTTAATCAGCACCGAAACCGTTCCGTCAGGATTGGTAATAAATTCTACACTTCTCGGATTCTTATACTGCTCCATCGGAATCTTAATTTCAATACCGGTATCCGTATATAAATGCTGGCTCTGATACTTCTTTACCGTGTTTTCACTCTGCGGCTGTACCTCTTCTTTTACCATATCATACTTTTCCATTTTGTCCTGAAAAGCAACTTTCAATTCCGGTTTTTCTTCAAAAATCTTCTCAGCTATGGTTTCTACCGTAAAACCGCCGTTCTCCTCTATTTCTTCCTGTATGATACGCTTAGCTTCCATCTGCTTTGCAAAACGTTCACCCTCATCATAACCATCCCTTTGTACGCTCGCAACTGCCTTGCTAACAATAGAAAGTTTGGATTTATGGGACAGATGGCTGCTGCACTTTAAGAACAAAAAAGAAAAATAGTCCGTCTTTTCACCATTAACTTCATACTTTTTCTCAACTACCCATACCGCAAGGTCGTCCAGCCTGATTATCGCCGCCTCTGAAAGTCTCTGGCTCTCTGATGGCAGAATTGACTTATGACGTATGATTTCATTGCTGTTTCCATCAGAAACCGTCATCGTCCTATGCGTATAGAGAGATTTATAATTCATCTTAAGCAGGGCAAGATACTCCTCATTGTCATACTGAAAGCGCACAATTACAAGGTCAGCCGCGGGTATATCAATATTGCTGTTCATGATTTCATATAAAAACTGCGCAATGTCCTTGCTGATATCCACGAATGAATCATCCGAATATTGCTCCAAAATATGATAAACTTCAGATTCTTCCTTATAGAAACGGCATTCTTTCGCGTCATCTCCGGAGCTGATTTTAGCAATATGCTCCTTCATAAAGTCCGCAAATTCCGAACCATATTCCAGCTCTGTGTCGGAAAGCACGGGCATTCCGATTGTAGAATCCATGATATGTACTATGGCTTTTCTGATTCTGATATTTTCCTTTTGCATTTAAGATGTTGTGCTCCTCTCTTGTGAATATATTTGGGATTCGGGTGTAAATGTACTTTTGAGACTATGATGGCAGATTGCACAAAATGTTCTCTCGCGCCTGACTTCAGAATATGGATTTTCTAAATATTCCGGTGATGCTGTGAAGGACGGACTCAACCGCCCGCAATTCGCCCTCCTGGCTCAGTGCGGGCTTTTCGGGACATCCATGTCCCGAAATTGCTGGGTATCGAACCGGAATATTAAGAAAATCTCATATTCCTCCGCAAGGCACTTCGAGCACATTTTGTGCAATCTGCCCCCGAAGTTTATATAGATACCTTTTCTCAAATTCCACCCATATAATAGGCAATTGCGAGACAGCTCTTTTCCAAAACGTAGTTGTACAATATAAACAAATCATAAGCAGGGTGCTATGTCGCCGTCGGTACTTGGCGAGGTCCTTTCGAGCCTAGTACCGCTACGAGCGACAACGCAGCGCAAGCGTGCCCTGCGTTGATTTGTCTATATTGTACATGTCTCTTATACGCA
>JAIDPH010000041.1 GCA_029062885.1 Lachnospiraceae bacterium | reverse complement strand
CCACTTATCAGCGTCCTCTATTAAAAAATCTGATGAAAAGCACACGTAAACCGTTTGACCGGATTTCATTTTATAAGTTCCGTTTTTTGTTTTTTCAATAGGGGCGTAGAATTTTTCTGTTTTCGTAATAATGTTTGTATCAATTCCTTTTTTATAATCCCCTTTATGTATATAGCAATATTTACAGCCTGTACTGTACCTGTGACAACCACGCCAAGGGTTCCATGTTCCCATAAATATACCTCCCGTTTGATTGTAAACTAAGCCAACCAAAACCCAATAATTTCCTTCAGACATTCCTTGTATATGTACAGACCGGATAGCTCATGCATCCCCAGAATTCTCCATATCTTCCTTTTCGCTTTCGAAGAACATTACCACACTTAGGACATTTACTAACAGTTTGGGCAATCTCTGACGGATTAGCCATTTCCTTTGCCAAATGTTCGAATATGATTTGGTTCATCCGACAGTCGTTTAGCGCTCTATGAGCCCCGACTGTAGAAATCTTATAATACTTTGCCAGGTCCACAAGTTTATAATGCGATAGCTGCGGCAGATAAATTCTGGCAATCTGTAACGTATCAATATAATCATTCCCTATGGTTTTTCCCCAGAATCTCTCTGCGTCACGATACAGGAACTTCATGTCAAAAGTATGAATGTTATGACCAACCAACACTGCATCGCCGACGAATTCCAAAAAATCTGATAAGGCTTTTTCAAAAAACGGACTGTTCTTCACCATATCATCCGTGATGCCGTTCACCTCACTGGCATAATATGGTATCGGGCGTCTGGGATTAACAAGCGTAGTAAACTCATCAACTATTTCTCTGTTTATGACCTTGATGGCTGATATTTCCACCACATCATCAGAGTTGCAGGAAACACCGGTCGTCTCAAGGTCAAATACTACGTAATCCGGGACATATGTATTCAGTTTTTTACCAGTTTTTCTTGAAAGCATACTTCATATCCTCTCTGCGTCTGCAATTTCAAATTCTATTTTATACAAAATATATTATAACAATGAAGCTTGAAATCAAAGCAATTACTACGATATCTAATCACTATCCTCATTCCAAACAGCTCATTCACACGTAATAAACTCATATGTACAGATTACAGGATAATCTGCCTCAGCACCATGCACAATTTTTTCTTCCGTGCCTATATTTTCACCACATGCCTGATAGGAACCATCCGCCTTGCGGATTACCGTATTGTTTAATAATCTGGGATAGATACCGTCGAACTCCGCAATATCTTCGTATTCTGTATGGTATGTTACTTCTCCTCTTAACGCCATAGTAATATCCTCCGCCGTTGGTTCAGGATAATTGGGTAACGCACGATCTGTCCAGACCATATTCACATCTTCTGCAACCATTATAGGTTCACTGATCAGTTCAGGAGTCTCAACTCCGCAGTTTCCGGATATATTATATCCCCATGTCCAGACTGTTCCGTCTCGGAGTAATGCTGCATGATTATTCCAGCCGCCTGTAACTAAAACCGCGTCGTCCAATACTTTATGAGGCGTTCCAAAATAAGATACATCGTAATAACCCTGCGGCATCAATAAAGAACCACTGCACCAGATAGTCCCCCAAATCCAGACCGAGCCATCCTGTGCCAGACAAGCTACATCAGCTCTGCCACAGCGCGCATATTTTACATCTTCCATTAGCAGATAAGGCTCAGTTATGCAGTAGTGCTCGTCATTTACATATTTGCTGCCGTCAAACGTCTGATACTGCTGCAGGGCTCCGCATCCGGCGTTTCCCAGACCATACAATTTGTTATCTTTCGTCAAATAAATAATGAATCCTTTTTGTGAATAATCTACGTCAATAACGTTTTCCGCGATTTTTACCGCTTCATCGTGAAAATCGTAATCCTGCGTTCCCTGTCCAAGCTGTCCGTATTCGTTTCCTCCGCTCCCCCACAATACGTTGTTTTCATCGATGAAATAAAGATTGCCTGCATCGCCCACATGGGTATGATATAATTCCGTAATATCGACAGAAACATCCGATTTCACAGGCTCTGTCTGTGATTCTGTTTTTATCTGTTTATCTTGTACCACCGGATTTTGGACTACAGACTGCGAATCATCCACAGAGTGATTGTCTTTATTGCCACATCCGGAAAGTATAAATAGCAACAATAGCATAATTAATCCGATTTTAAATTTAATGAACATCATATATCGAATTACTCCTCCTCGTATTTCAAAATTATGCACTAATCCTCAATTCTCCTATCTACCAAAAACAGGGAAAACCTGCCATTTTCACCTTATATCATTTTGTCTTTGCATTAAATCCTCAATCGCTTCAAATGCCTTTTTGGCAAAATTTACTTTTCTATCAAAAATCAGCTCACCATTTTCAGATATTTTTATTTCCGCAATAATTAAATCATTATCCTCTGTTTTTTCGGTTCCGCCACCTAATGTTTTCCATATAATCTCGATATCTTCCGGCGATATGTCTCCTTGCGTTTCCACTGTAAATTGAGTTGCATCAAAAAAGGCTGCTTCTGATTCCACATTTATGATTAACATGTTTTCTTGCTTATATATTTCTACAGAATTATATCCTTCCTTCGAGCTGACCAGCAATTCTCCACCAACAAAAGGCAGCAAACTTCTTTCCTTGTTTTCCCTACTTAAAAATGCTACACATCCTACAAATATGAGCAATGCTATTATGAGAATAATCCTTTTTTTCTTCATTATATAAGATCTCCATCTTCTTCCTTTTCCGTAGGCTATAACATGGAAAAGTTTTTACTCAATCCGCCTATACAAAAACTGGTTTATCGACTGATAATATATAGTCCTATTCGGCGCCAAATTTTCATACTCAACTACAACCTGCCCGTTATTCAGCGGTGTTTCTTTTTTATCCTCAAAGAGCACAAAAGCACCAATTCTCACAATAAAAAAACAAATTACTATAAACAAAACAATCCCATTGCTTAAAGTCACTAACGCAATCATCCCCGGATTATCACTCAGTTTACTAATCATAGTATTGTTATAATACATAATCAAAACAAATGACGTTACAAACCAAGTCATTATAATTTTAAAAATTATCAGTTTATCGGTAAATTCTATATTCTGATTCAATAAATACTTGGATGCCAATTCCAGTATCACTGGAATTACCACCACGATAATTAAAAACATCCACTTTAAAACTTTATAAAATTTCATCATTCACCTCTCGGTTGAAAACCTTTCCAGCTAAAACGAAAATATTTCACATATCCAAAACAATACACATAAATCCATACATTATCAAGCACACAAATAAACTGATTACGCTTACCCTACTTATTTTATAATTTGCATTTTCAGGATTCCACTTCTTTATTTTATTATTTTCTAATAAAAATCCTATTGTCGCGCTCATTATACCCACAAGCAGCAATCCACATATTTTCATTGCTGGCAAGGTATTATTCTCAATTCCTTTTACCTCAAATATCGTGCCTGCTATTCCTATTCCCACACATAATAACAGAGTATATATTACATTTATCGGCATACTGCGTTTTGCACGTTTCTTATCATCTTCTTTACGATAAATTTTATCTATAATTTTATAGTTGTTCATCGCTATGCATGTGATAAAATTCAATAAGTAGACAACAATCAAAACACCATTGAGCCATTTCATTTCTAAACTTATGACATTTATCACACAAATTAGAAAAACATATACGGTAGACAGGATTCCGATATGCAAATCAATCTGTATCAGCAGTTTCTTCACTTCGCAAATATTATATTCTATCTTGTCATCAAATCCTGCAATTCCACTAAAAGAGTTATTTTTTATTGCATTAGAAAAATAGATATGCAGAAATAATTGTATTGGAACACATAGAATAAACATATATATAAATATTCCAATACTGAAAGTATCCATTAATACACTGCTGATTATATATGCCAATATACACAAAGCAGATATGCCTATAAAAATCCACGGTATTTTTCCTATTGATACTTCCTCTTTGATTGATGATTTTACCCCATCCCCATTGCCTAACAGTGTATCAACATCAACTTCAAATAATTGCGCTAACTTGATTAGGTTACCGGAACTCGGTTTGGAAATATCAGCTTCCCATTTGGTCACAGCCTGACGGCTGACATCCATATATTCAGCAACTTTTTCCTGTGACAGTCCTTTCTTTTTACGATAATACATAAGGTTTTCAGCTAATTGATTTTCATTCATATTACTACCCTCCGTTTGATTTTGATAGCAATAATATACCTATATATCCTGTTTCACTCTACCAACTATATGGCAACTATTAGTTGCAACTGCCATTATCAAATGATTTCTTTTCACATGATTACAATGGATTTAATAATTTGCTTATTTTCCTATAAGGAATCATCGGCAACAATGAAACCAGAATCAGACAAAGAAAAAGTAATGCTGCAATGATTCTCTTATATCCTATATTTTCTTCTCCGTTTTCTTTCACCCAGCTTTCAAAAGGTGTATATCTCTCTGTCATATATGTTATTTTTATATAACATAATTTATCGTCTTGTGTCATATCTTTGATTGCTTCATAGTGTCCGTCGCTCATGTCAATGCTATCAGAAAATTGTGAAGAAAATTCACTATAATCATCTGCATCCATGTGTATTTCCATGCTATATGTTCTTGGTGTATCATCTCCCCATGCCTTATAATAGATGATTTTATCAATGACCGTACTTTCCGGAAAAGCAATGTCTAATTCCTGATATATAATTTTCTGCTGGCTATCGTTGCATTGTTCTAACGTATATATGGTATGACCATCTTGCCAAATAATCATATATCCCATATAAAAAATAAATCCCAAAAGAAAAATAATCACTGATAATATGTATTTTATCTTATGGCTCATAACAAGTTCCAATCCTTCTGTAAAAAATTTCATCATCTCTCACTCTCTTATGTTCATCTCATAAATTCCCGATACTCCATATCCAATTGCATTTTCTTCCGCAATCTGATGGTTCAGGACTTCCACATTAATCTGGTTGGGTAGAAATGTAATATGAAGCGTTCCCGTACCGCCCCAGCCATCGTCTGTAAAGTCAAAAAACAATTCGTCATTCTGAATCGTGCCGACAATATTTTCCACTGACGCAATTCGCTCTGTCATTTCCTGTTCTATAAAAAGATTTCCATAAAATTCATTTCCATTGCTGATACTGCATATCAGTTCGTTTCCGCTTTCCGGCATAGGATTCTCATATGCCGCAACATATCCGGGGTCTACGGTCCATTTTCCCGAATAGCTTTCATAATTTGTAAGTGGTTCATTTCCATTTATCAGTTGAATCAGTCGTTTGACATCTTTCGCCAGCACATTGCTTTCCCACGGAAGATATTCGTTGATCTTATCGCTGAGTTCCCCGTTATAAGTAAAATAATCTCCATAGTCTTCATATATCCGCACGACTACATGTGGTATCGCACCCTGCGGTCCGGCGCCCGTCATATACTCCGCTCCTATGACTACATCCTTTTTCCCATCAGAATTTGTATCTGTAAACATGACAAACTTCACATCCCAATATAAATCATAACTGGTATGACCTTCGCCGATATACGGAAAATGATACAAGATTTCTTCATCTTTTAACAGATAGAAAGTTACGTCTTCCTTCAAGTCTCTTTCTGAATGAGCAGGCTCGTATGAGACAAACCTTACTTCTCCCCAGTCATTTAACTCTACTTGGAAAGACTGCTCATCTATGATTCTTTCCTCATCCAATTTATCCTGCACCTTATCACCGAAAATCTCATCCGTCATGTGATAATAAGCAGCATCCATCACCCTCCACTCCGGAAGCGTTTCATCTACCCAATTATCATATTCCTGACGATTCATCGGCTGTACATCGGCATCCTCTGTTTCCTTGCCATCTTCCAAAACATAATACAAAAGCCCATCGCCGTCTGTATCCAACTCATCTGGGAAATCCTCACTGTTAATCTGTCCGTCCCATGATGTTACATGGTACTTTAATTGATAACTGTCTGTACTTACATCATACAGATATAAATTATAAGGCCATATCCCCCTTGTCTCAGGATCTTTCCCATGATTATGTGAGGCTGATACTTTGACAAATCCGTTACTATAATAAGTGGTATCCACCCATTCGGCTGCCAATTCTTCCCTCAGTATGTCTTTTTCGGTATCATAGTCATAGACTACTTCACACATAGCTCCCATATTGCTCGCATTAAAATTAAAGATTAATTCCTCTCTGCCGTCTCCGTCCACATCCAATATTGCAAATGCATTATAAGCAAAATCAAAAAAACCGTCATAGTCATACTTTCTGCCGTTCCGGTCTGTATATTCCGTCATAATCTGTTTCAGTACTTCAGCATATTGGGGATAGAGTTGTAACAGTTCTTTCGCCTCTGCTACATAGCCTGCCAACTCCCCTGCTTCTTTTGCCGAATCATCATTTATCATATGACCGGACGATTCATCCGGATAATAATCCGCCACATACCCTGTTTCCACCACCGGAAAATCCTGATACCCCACATACATATAACGAACCGGCTGGGTTGTCTCATCGTCCGGGCAAAATACGGATACGCTATAACCCGAGAAATAGAATTCTTCCGCCGATGGCATCCTGCTCTCTCCTCTGTAATTCAGATAACGTATCCCTTCCGAAGAAAACCATTCGCGCGTGCCATAATACAAAATACCATAACTTTTCTGTCCTCTCCATTCCGACACCGTCTCCTTTAACGGCATTACGGAAACTGCCTCAACAAGCGGTTTGAAATCTTTATCAATATCAAAAGCCGCCCCAGCCGAGCCACCGAGATAAATATCTATTTTCTTTGAGCGGACAGCATTATACGTTATTTTATAACTGTCCACAAAATCTCCGTTTTCATCAAAACCATACAGCATCGTATCAATCGTCCGGATTGTTCCATCCGGCGCAAAATGCAGGTTAAAACTCGTTGCCAGACATAATTTTTCAGGTAGTTTCACCTTATCTCTTATATCTTTCAAAATACCATCTACGCCCGACTCATAGATATTATCGTGTACAAGCGTAACGCTTCTTTTATCCTTCAGTTCATCCAGATACCATGACAGTTTCCCATTATAAGGTATTGCACTTTTTACCACAAGAACACTTCCATATACCGTAACAATCGCCAGAAAAATGCCTGCTGCCAGTCTGTACTTCCTTTTACCCAGAGCATTCACCGTCGATAGTTTCAAATCCAGAAAATCCTTCTCGGCGTGGTCAAGCTCCTGCAAATTCACAGTAAACACCGATTTATCTTTCAAAAAGAACTGACAGTAACCTTTTTTCCTTATATACCACTTCACATCTTCCGATTTAATTTCTGTAACATCACTCCATGATTCACCTAACATCCTTTTTCTGCTATAACATATCCATAGGTAAAAACCATATCCTGTAACCACCATCCACCACAGCATGCAGATAAGCAGAATCGGAATATTCTTGTGCATCCTGCCAAACTGACAGAGCGAATACAGATGAAACCACGTGATACCGTAAAAGAACAGGTTCGCCGGTCTTGTCATCACATAGCACACCGTTTTCCAAAAAAGCGACACACTTCTATTTTCGTATGACAAGTCCTTTATATTCCCATGTTCTTCCTTCGTCGGCTGATTCATATTTTGCTTTTGTTCCTCCATATTCCGAGTAGTCCTCCATTCCTACATACAAACATAAAATATCGCCATGCACTTCCGGCGTATACGCCATTCCATAATGTTCCGGCACATACGGAAATTCCAGATTTTCCCATGTTTTCCCGCCATCCTGCGTCCGCCAGATATCCGGTTCATCCGAACTTCTGATAGTAAAAAATCCCACGTTGTTATTAATAAACGCTGCTCCCGTTGTCAGAGAATGACCGTCCGTGAGGACATCCGGCACCGGACCTACATACTGCCATGATCTTCCTCCGTCTTCTGTGTGGAATAAGTATGACACTTCTTGCCAGACAACGCGTTCTCCTGTAAAAATTAAGAATCCTTCCTGCTCGTTTTCCGGAAAATCCACGTAAATTCTCCTGCCGCCAATAAAATCATATGTAACGACGGATTTCTTAAAGCTTTGACTCTCCTCATCATAAAATACAACAGAAAACGGTACTGAATTGTCTCCGCCGTATGCAAATACAATCTTGTTTTCATCTACCTGATAACTGCCGTGCTGTAAAGAGGTGAGCTGTCCATCCATACCATCTCCTCTCTCAAAAAGTTCTTCCAATGTAACCGGCACCTCCTGCCACTCCCCATCTGCGCCGCTTACCCGCAAAACGCCCTCTTTTGTATCAACTTGATACGCATTTTCACTCACACCAGCAGACAAAGGAGCATTTTCTCCCTCACCTGTTTCTGAAGAAACTGTCTCAATACCATAAACTAATTCCATCTTCGGAATATCAGAAAAATCCGCCTGTGCATACTGTTCCATATAAGCCCTCAGAACATCTTCCGTCTCTGCGATTCCCTCTAACTCAAAGACATAATCCTTTACCATACAAATCCGCAGCGTCCAGTCATAATATGCATAATAACCGTCTTTTTCATGTGAAAACTGCACCCTGTCTTTTAACTCCTGTGGGAACTCTGCGAGGTCACTCTCGCCGCCTCCAACATAATATTTACATATTACCGCAAAGACAGCCTCATTTTTATCTCCGGCAAGCAATCTGCTATTGACTGCGTCCGCTATCGTATACCACGAACCTTCCAAAGTCCACTGCGACGCCCTGTCCGGTTCATCAAAATACGAAACATACCGCTGTAGCAGCAAAATAACGGCGTCACTATAATGATCTGCATCATTCAGACGAACCTGCCATGGACCTTCTGCTTCATGCGGAAGCTCCGCATACTCTTTCCATTCATAAATATCTCCACTGATCCACTCGTTATAATATGCATCTTCCGAAACAGGCTCTAATTTTATCATCTCATCAATGACTGTCTGTGTGAAACACTCCGGCGGCTCATATCCCTCGTAAAAAGACACATCTGCCAGCTCCGCTTCTTTTCTTATCATATGACTCTCATACAAACCGCCGCCAATACGATAAAGGTTAAACGTCACATCCAGCAGTAGAATTCCGATACAGCAATATGCCAGAAAGTCCCACCTTTTATCATCCTTCATAATCGCAGAGATTCTGACCTTCATCATCCTTTTTCCATGATAAAAATACGTCGAATACGCCTGCCCCTTTACCCGCTCCATCTTCAAACACTCAAGCAGCGCATATCCGTACTCTTTTCTCGCCGAGATGTCTTTACCTTCCACTACCGCCTCGTCACAGGCTACCTCCACATCCTGATAACTGATTGCTCTTAACAGATAAATAAGCGGCTGAAACCATAATAGTGACTGTATAAACAGCATAAATAATTTATAAAGCATATCCCTATGCCTCATATGATAACATTCATGTAAAAAAATAAAGTGCATAACCTGCGCGCTGTATTCTCTGTCCGGTAATATCAGAACAGGCTCTCTGAACCCAATCAGAAACGGTTCCCTGACTTCCCTGCTCCGATAGAGAAAAGACCTGTCGCTTTTCCCTCCATGCAATCCCGTTTCCAGAACAGCCGCTTCCAGATTCTCCCTGATATCTGCTTCCGACACGATATTTAACCTGTTGATGCAGTATCTGCGAAACCGTACATAATTCCAATAGTGTAACGCCATTACGAATACTGCTGATATGAGCCATATCAATATCGCCAGTTTTTTCCAATGAAAATATATATGATAAGACAGCCCGAAATGGCTTACGACCCTGTTCACAAAATAATCCAAATGCGTATTCTTTTCCAGAAAAAGCAAATGCCACAACAAAAGCTGTAGTGCCAGAATCGCCCATATCGCCTTTCTCCATTTTGCTCTCATGATTTCTCCTCTATAAATGCCTTTAAATCTTCTATATCCTGAGATGTGAGTCCATCACCGTCATATAATGCCGTCACAAAATTTTTTAACGAATTCTGATACATTTTCTGCAGAATATTCCTACTTTCTTTTTGCAGATATTCCTCCTCTTTTACCAGCGGGGTGTACCAGTTGATTTTCCCAATCTTCTCCACGCTGACAAACCCCTTTGTCTCCAAGCGGTTCAGAAAAGATAAAATAGTAGGCGCGGCTATGTCTTTCTTCAGGCGCTCCTCTATCTCCATTCTGTTGACCGGTCTTTTATATTCCCATATGATCATCATAATTTCCAGTTCGGATTCCGGTAGTCTCTTCATGTCTGCCCTTCTTTCTTCTTTATTTTTTGCATTTGCCTAAAATGATTATATGCTTATTCTACATTTGCCTAAAATAGATGTCAATAGGGGATTGTTTTTCCTTCTTTCATAAAATCAATCAAATCTCAACAAACATCGATTTATCTTATTCCACAATCCAATCAATTAAATGCTGTATATGTATTTTCATAGTATCTAAGCATGGAACAGGGCTTACTTCGTCATTAAGCAAAAGCGGCAATTCCGTACAGCCTAATATAATAGCTTCAATCCCATCTTCTTCCGCCATGCGCTTTATAATCTTTTGAAAACTTTCTAGCGTTTCCTCTTTTACGATACCAAGTTCTAATTCTGAAGATATTTTACAATTTATGTATTCCATTTCCTCGATAGACGGAATGATTATTTCAATATTACTACTGTAAAAAGGTTTCTTAAAAAAGTCATCTGTCATAGTAAAAATGGTTCCAAGAAATCCTAACTTACGTTTGTTTAATCGAACTGCCTCATCACGTGTAGCTTCAACAATGCTAACTAACGGAACTGTTGATTGTTCTTTTAATATATCGAAGACAATGTGTGGAGTATTTGCTGCTAATGCTACAAAGTCAGCTCCACTTTTTATAAGGCTTTTGATTGCCTGCATTAAATAATCGGTTAATTCATCATATTTTTGCTCATTGCATAATCTCAAAACATCAAATACGTTTACGCTCTCAATAGTTAAATTCGGGAAGAAATTTTTTCCAATCCTGTTTTGCACTCCATAAACAATATCATGGTAATAAGGAATCGTTGACTCCGGTCCCATTCCTCCAACCAGTCCCAATTTTTTCATAACATCACCCTTTCAAATTTGTTTTTTACCAGACACGTTAAAATCTGAATCATGAGTGTTCTTATACATATTGCAGAAACTCTGGGGTTTTTGACCATAAATAAGAAGTTGCTTAACCAAAATGAAATGGAACCAATAAATTAAGAATAAATGCAAGAATAACCCCTATTGCTGTCATAATAATTGTATTCTTGATGGTATTACGTTTCAAGGCTACTAATCCACAAATAAAGGCTATCAGTTCTAAAATCGAACGCATTCCAAAATAAGTCATGCTATAAAAAAACGTCATATTAAATAAGACTGCAATTATCATTGACGAAAGGGCAAAAGACAATTTGCTTTTTCCTTTTGCATACCAACAGATAAATGCCAACATCGGAGAAATGGCAGTAAAACCATACCATATCATTGCATAACTTCTTGGGAAAAATCCAGCCACAAATTTTGAATAAAGATAGTAGCTTGTAACCATTCCTACAAAGAACACAAACACATTTATTGCCGCTCTGATTGAAGAATTACTATAAATTGAAATACATACAGCAATCAGTACCCATA
>JAIDPH010000404.1 GCA_029062885.1 Lachnospiraceae bacterium | reverse complement strand
CTTCGCGAACATTTTGTGCAATCTGCCCTCCCAGTTCATAAAAGGCACCTTTTGACACCCGAATCCTATACAACAACATTAGGTCATCGTTCACAATCCTCCCTGCCCCGCCGCCGTAACGACGCTTTCAAGCGCCTGCGTCAATATCTGCGGGTGAAGCCCGATGAACAACATCACAATCACAAAAACCACCAAAGGCAATATCATCAAAATATTCGGGTCTTCAACATCCGATATGGTTCCATAGTCGAAATCTTTCCCCGGAAAGAAAGCCCGGACCGTTATCGTCAACATATATATGGCAGTCAACAGTGCGGAAATCAGGATTGCTGCAAGTCCTATATAAGCCAAAGGATTCTGACTTGCCACCGCAGCTTTTGCCAGATACCACTTACTGACAAATCCGCATAACCCCGGAACGCCCATAAGTGCCATCGCTGACACGGTAAATATGGCGAACACCTTCGGCATCTTTCTGCCCAGTCCGTCTAATTGATGAATATAAATTCTTTCGGTTTTATAAATAACCGCACCTGCGCAGAAGAAAGAGCATATTTTCATAACCGCATGCACAAGCATATGTGCAAGCGCTCCCATCAGTCCTAACGGCGTCATGAGTACGATACCGAACAGGATATATGACAGATTGCTGACAGTGGACCACGCAAGTCTGCGTTTTAAATGAGTTTCCTTCAAAGCACGGCTGCATCCGAATACAATCGTAAAAATCGTAACTGCCATCAGAAAGTACTGCGCCCATGTTCCGCGTAAAAAGTCTGTTCCGAAACTGAAATAAGTAATTCTTAAAGTCGCAAACGCACCTGCTTTTACAACTGCTACAGCATGTAAAAGAGCAGTTACGGGAGTAGGCGCAACACCCGCCTTTGGCAGCCACGCCGAAAACGGACACATGGCGGCCTTAACGCTGAAACCACAGAAACAGACTACATAAATAAGCAGAAGCAGGTCAGCCCTTTCTCCAAGACGGGACATGTCAAGCACACCGCCCGGCGTAAAGTTTGATGTAGTTCCGTATATCAATATAAATATCATTCCGATAAATGCAAACGCTGCACCGCCCAAGGAATAATACAGATAAGTCCGGCTTGCAAGCACAGCCTCCCTTGACAGAGTATGCAGAACCAGAGGCACAGTCACCATAGTCAGCATCTCATAAAAGAAATACATGGTCACGATATCTTCCGCCATTGCAATACCGAGCGTTACCCCATAAGTAATTGTATAGAACATAAAAAATATTTTTTCATGATTTTCATGCTTCATATATTCAAATGAGTATAAAGTCGCAAATGGCCACATAAATGCCAGAATCGTCGCAAACACGCTTCCCACCGCATCCAGCCTTAGGCTTATACTTAACTGCCCTGTGAAACGAAACAGAACAAATGCCTCATCAGGACGGTTGAAAATAAGTAAAAAAGCAAACACTGATGTAATAATCACTACAATCTCTATATAAACAGCCATCAAATTCCTGTTCTTAAACGGAAGAATAGGAATGAGCGCACCACCCATAATCGGCAAGAGCACTGCAATAACCATAAAATATGAATTCATAATATACCGTCATACTCCTTTCATGCTAATACCTGAGGTTAGTCAGTATAAACAAAATAAGGGACGCCTCCGCTTGCGATAAGCCCCGTTTTTGTTTATACTGACTAACCGCTGGTATTCTAAAATGACGCCGCTATTTCACTCACATACTTAATCAGCGGATTCGGCCATATCCCCACAATAACCATAATAACAGTCAATATAAGAAGCGCCGCTGTCATAATATCAATACGCTCCTTTTTTTCCTCTATCTCAGTATCCTTTCCCGGAAGGAATCCCTTCACGGTAATCGGAAGCAGATATCCGGCAGTCAAAAGCGCGCTGAGCAGCAAAATGACCGGGCCAAGCATCTGAAATACGCCTGTTCCCGACTGTAACGCTCCCTGCGCCAGATACCATTTGCTGATAAACCCGCTCATTGGCGGAATACCTATCAATGCAAGTGAAGCAAATGTGTAGCACCACAGAGTCACCTTCATCTGCTTGCCAATTCCGGTATATGAATCCACTTTCGTCTTTCCCGTGCGAAATATGAAAATACCAGCTGTAAGAAACAACGCACACTTAATGAATGCATGAAATACAAAATGCAGCAAAGCACCACTCATGCCTGTCGTTGTAAGCAGAGATAAACCAAACAATATATATGACGCCTGACTGACCGTTGAATATGCCAGCCGTTTCTTAAACACCTGTTCCCGATACGCAAGCATAGAGCCCATGAATACGGTGAGCAAAGTCAATGTCATCCATGCT
Source organism: Lachnospiraceae bacterium (assembly GCA_029062885.1). GTDB lineage: Bacteria > Bacillota > Clostridia > Lachnospirales > Lachnospiraceae > UBA3282. Next base: position 28,474 of record JAIDPH010000404.1, on the reverse strand, counting down.
GTCTGCACCCATGTTCCCCTGATAAAATCTGGACCGACGATATAGTACACACTGCGAATAACAGCCAGTACCCCGCCTTTTACAATAATGGAAGAAAGCACTGCCGAAGCCGGCGCAGGAGCTGCCGGATGCGCTGCGGTAAGCCAGGCGTGAAGCGGAAACATACCCGCTTTTGCGCCAAATCCTATAAGCATCATGAATACTGCCACCCGTAATATCGCGACATTTTCTGACGCCAATGACATATTCAAAGTTCCGCCTGCCGTAAAGTTAAGCGTATCACAGTACTGATACAGGAAATAGATTCCAAACAACGCTAAGTAAGCTCCGCACATGGAATAAAACAGGTATTTCAGTGCCGCCATAATTGCTTCCCTTGAACCATTATGCAGTACTAAGGGCATAGATGTAAGCGTCATCATCTCATAGAATAAGTAAAAAGTTATAAGGTTTCCCGCAGATTCCAGCGCTATAAGCACAACATATACTAAAAGATAAAATATGAAAAACCTCTTTTCCTCTCCCTCATGCTGCATATACACAAATGCATAAAAGCCCGTTATCAGCCAAACGATACTTGTCACTGTGATAAACAGCCTTCCGAGCGCATCTACATGAAAGTATACCGGTATCTTATCCATCAGATAGAACAATGTCAGGCTTCCATCCGTGCACCATGCCGCTATAAGCGCAAGCGCTACAACAAGCGACAACACTATCCCTATAATAATATGCAGAGTTTTCACAGATACATTTTTGTAAAAAACTTGATTCATATTGAAAATCATGCTCCTTTTCTCAAATCTATGCGAACATTTTCAGTCCCTGTTCAATCAGATTAATCACAGGTTCAGAAGACAGACCTAAGAATAGATTCAAAACGATAAAGCAAATCAGGGCAACACTTTTTAACGGCTGCTCCCATACCAAAACATCTTCAAAGCCTTTATCCTGAATTACCTCTTTTTTCTCCGGAGTATAAATACGTATTACAGTCTTCATGAAGTATACCGCATTCAGGATAACACTTATTGCAAGCGCTATCATGGTAATAAGTATCTTATGCTTATTTTCCACCGCTGCCTGTGCAAAAAGCAGCTTGGAAATAAATCCCGAAAACATCGGAAAACCTACCATTGACAACGAACCTACCGTAAATGCCACTCCTGCCAGCTTGTTGCGGTATCCCGCCCCTGTCAGATCAAAAAAGTTTTTACTTTTAGCCGAAGCATCCGTAATTCCGGAAGCCGCTGTAAAAAGCAGGGATTTTGTAGCCGCATGCGAAACTATATGATAAATACTCGCAATCATTCCGGAGGTCGTCCCCAGACCAAAGCCCATATAAATATATCCTATCTGCGCAACAGAGGAATAAGCGATCATCCTCCGTATGTCATTTTCTTTGATTGCATTGATAGAACCCATTATCATGCCCGCAACGCCGAAAACAAACAGCACATTAATTACTTTGCTCTCTCTTATTATGTCAAAACCGATGACACGGTAGAATATTTTTACAAGCAAAAAGATATAGCCTTTTGATACAAGCGAAGACAATATAGACGCTGAGGACAGAGTCGAGTATCCATATGCATCCGGCAGCCATGTATGAAACGGATACAATGCGCTTTTAATGGCAATTCCCACCGATATAAGGCAGATAGATACCAGAAGAGGCACATGATACTCTCCCGCTGCATGTATGTGCGCAACCTGCTCCTTTATGTTACTCATAAGCAAATGTCCGGTCAGACTGTATAAAAAACAAATTCCAAGCAGTAAAAGACCCGAACCAAGCAGGCTCATTATCATATAACGCGTTGCCGCCTCAAATGTCCTTCCGGTCTGACGTATCATAATAAGTCCGCATGCCGATATGGTATTAATCTCTACAAACACATATGCAGTAAACAAATCGTTAGTATAAATAAGGGCAAGCAAAGAGCACAACAACAGATTAACCATTATATAATACAGATTCTGCTTCGTCTCTTCAATTTCCTGTTCGCGTTCCAACACGCCGCCTATAACACACAAAAGCATGATAATACAGAAAAACAGCGCCATTGCCGCTTCCAGGATTCCGACTCTGATTTCATTTCCCCATGGAGCCGGAAAATGTCCCATCGTGTATATATATTCATGCCCGCTGCCAATAACATATGCCAGCACAATGGCGGACATTATTCCTATTACTGATATTACTGCCAAATTCAGTCGCTTAGCCCATTTTCCACTTAATACGGAAGATAACGGACCGGCAAACAAAGATATCAGAATGGACATGAATGGAAAATTCTGTACAAAATCCATTATAATTCCTCCCTTTTGAGCCGCGCTGATATCTCATCCAAGTCCAGAGTATGATATCTGCCGTATAAGCGTATTGTAAGGGACAGCATCAGCGCTGTCACGGAAACCGAAACAACGATTCCCGTCAGCACCAGACCGCTTGGAATCGGATTAATGTACGCTTCCACGCTTTGAACCCCATCTACCACAATAGGCGCTTTATGTCCCGATATATATCCTTTTAAGGCAAGAAACAGGTACACCGAGGTATCCATAATATTCATGCCGACTATTTTCTTAATAAGATTCTTCTGCATAAGCAGATTCGAGAAACCAATCCCAAACAGAATCATTGTCACGGCTTCCTCATAATTCGTCAGTAAATTCGAGAAATTCACATTAGTACCCCCCTTTTCGGAACATGACATAGAACGTATACATCGTTCCGGCAACAACAATTCCGACACAGATATTCAAAATTAATATAAGACCGCTGCTAAGGATTGCACCCGGCGTTCCAAGTGGAATCACACTTTCGATATGATTCGCACCGGTATAAAAAGAGTAGCTCTTGGCAAGACAGTAACAGCCAAGCGCGCATACACTGAGTATCTTATATGTCTTCTGTGTAAAAAACCGCTCTGTTTTCTTAAAGCCAAACGCATTAAGATATAAGATCAGCCCGGCTCCTATAATAGCGCCGCCTGAAAACCCACCCCCGGGGCCAAGATGTCCGCATAATATAACATAAATACCGAATATTATTATCAGTGGTACAAGCGCGCGCGCAGCTGTCTGTAGAATGACATCATTTTTCGGCTCATAGACGCGGTCATTCTCTTCGATATCCTGCCCGTCTTCATCCTTTTTCTTATCCCTGCGAAGCAATATCAACACGGTACAGGTCGCAATGAACAGAACATGAGACTCTCCAAGAGTATCAAACGCACGATAATCCAGTATCATACCTGTTACGATGTTTACCGCTCCGGTTTCCTGCAGTCCATCTTCTATATAGCGCTCCGACACCTCGTTATTGACCGGATTCTCCATATGCCCATAGGATGGCAGATAAGAAACAGCGATAAGCAGCATAATTACCAGAAAAATACAGAACAATGCGCTGAACAACCTGTATCCTTTTTCAAATCCCCTGACTTCCAGGTTATTTGTCAAGTCATAGGCTCTAGCCACTCGTTGTTCTTTTTCTTTTTTTCTTTTTAGATCAATATTGTAATCTATCTTATATTCTTCCTGCGGCTTCATTTCCATGTTTCCGACAAATGAATCCTTAGTACCGCCAAGCCATCTCTTTAACCGAAACGAGAGTGTTTTCTCATATTCCTGATCAGGTATTTTCCTGCTCATTCTCATTCTCCCCCTTCTTATCCATATTTACCATGGCATGAATTTTCTTTAGTGTGACAAAAAACAGTACGCTTGTTACACCCGCTCCGACCGCCGCTTCCGTAATAGCCAAGTCAGGCGATTCCAACAGTACCCATATAATAGACATAACCAGGCTGTATGACATAAAAATCAAAATAGTGTTCAAAAGATTTTTGGATAAGCTGGCCGCTATGGCGCATATAATCAAAAAACTCAGCAAAATATTGACAAATACCTGCATGCTAACAATCCTGCCCCTTTCCTTCTTCTGATTCTCTTTCCAATTCATCCATCGTTATCACGCGGTAGTGTTCCTTTCTATCTTCATCAGTCGCTACCTCCAGCCTTGCAATCAAATGTGACGAAGTAGGAGAAGAAAACCACAAAAACACAATAACGCAAAATAGCTTCATCGAAGTAAAATTAAAACCGCTTATTATTATAAGTCCTATCAACGAACAGGCAATACCGAGGGTATCTCCCATCGCTGCGGCATGCATTCTGTTCAGCACGTATTTAAAGCGAAAGACGCCTACCATCTCTATAAGAAAAATCGAAAGACCGCAGAGTATGAACAATGCGCCGAAAATAAACCGAATCCATTCAATTGCTTCCATCGCTCTCCTCCTTCTTTTTCTCACGGTAAACGCCCATATAGACCTTGGTTAGTACTATAACCGCCAAGAAGCTTATCATCGCATAGATGATGCAGATATCTGCTAAATATCCTTCATCAAGCATTATTGCAAGTATGGCTATAATAACCATAACCATTGTTCCCATCATATTAGTTGCTACGATTCTGTCCGCAACTTTTGGTCCTCTGATGGCGCGGATTAGACACAGGATAATCATGACAGCCAGAAAAACCAACGCCGCCACAAACAAGATATGATACGCCTGCTCCAATCCCTGTATCCCCTTTCCCATGTTTTTTCTCCTTTCACTACTTCTCCATCTTGGTCAGCATATCCACGAAAACTGACTTATTAATTCCTTCAGCTAAAGTCTCATCCAGACAATGCACCGTATAGACGTTATCTTCAAGCAGCACCGTAATCGTACCCGGCGTCAGTGTAATTGCGTTTGCCAGCGCCGAGCGGTATCCCGGCCCGGATAAGTCCGCCTTAAATGAAACAAGCAAAGGCTCCACTTCTTCCTCTTCTGTTAAAATTAAATGGATAACTGCGAAATTCGCCTTGACAATCTCTATCACCAGCACAATGATGTAGCGTAAGATTGAAAATATATTCTTAATAAGCTGTTTTTCTTTATCAATACTGTAATCCATGAACTTACAGGTAAATGCAAATATGGCCGCAGCAATTATCACTCCAAAAATTGCAATTTCCAATGTAAAATTGCCGTTAAAAACCACCCATAATACAAAGTACAGTAAAAACATTCCGAAGCTGTCTCCTCTCTGGTTTTTCAGACTTTTTCCAACAAAAAATATCTTACTCGCTTCAAAAAATTTGTCAAGGATATTTTTACCTATTAAAATGCATAAAAATTTTCTGAAACATCATTGGCACAATTTCCTAAATAATATAAACTAAACTAAAAATAATTATTAGGAAAACCGCACATTTATCATATAAAAAACGTTATACATATTAAAAGGAATATTTAGGAAGCATTTTATACATGAATCAGTCCGGGGAAACAGTCAAGAAAGGGAGAAAAATGGGGCAATTATATTATTTTGAAGTAAAAAAGATTATATGTAAAAGAGTAAACCAGATAGCCATGTTATTAGGGCTTTTATTGATGATAATCTGCAATATCGCGCAGATTCAGGGGGAAACCTTTCGTGATGGTGATAAAGAACTGAGCGGAGTGTCAGCTATTTTGAGGCAGGAAGAAATTGAAAACAGTCTGACATCTGTGCTGAATGAAGAGTTTCTTACAGATTTTTTGCAGGAATATCAACTACAAATGTCAGATAGCCCTTACGAATACGATTGGGAATTAATTGAACCTCAAAGAAATCTGTTTTCCTGTATTTCCAAAAACTATGTGGAATGGAATGAATACATTAACTTGGAAAATCTGAATGAAATCAATACGGACAGTGGAATCGGTTTTTATGACAGACGAATAAAGAAAATAGAAACTCTTCTGAACGCAGAATACAGTTACGGTAATTTCTCGGAAGCTGAAAAGGAATATTGGCTGGCGAAGGCAAAAGCTGTAGATATACCGTTTCTATGGGGAGGCACAAATGCATGGGATATCATATGGACCGGAATCGAACTGTTATTTTATCTGTTTTTTGTGATAAGTATATGTATTTCGCCCGTTTTCGCAGGAGAATATCAGAACCGCACAGACGCCCTGCTGCTTACGTCAAAGCATGGAAAAAGTAAGGTTATCTCAGCCAAAATACTTGCTGCCTTTACTTTTGTCTTTATTTATATTACCATATGCAGCTCAGCCAGCATCGGAATAAGCTGCGCATTATTGGGAATTGACGGTTGGAATCTGCCCGTTCAATTATGGGATACTATAATACCTTACCAAATGACAGTATTTAAAGCATGCATAATAAATTTATCAGTCATATTCCTGATTTCGTTCTTTCTTACTGCTTTTTCTCTGCTGATATCAACATTAAGCAAAAGCCCGATGATTGTTCTGGCATTGAGCATACTGTTAGTTTTTGGCACAATATTTCTACCGTCATCAAAAAGCATCGGTTTATGGAATAAGATATTATATTTATTCCCATTAAATTGCGTTGATTTAAAACATGTACTAAGAACATATAACAGTTATCAATTCGGAAGTCTGATAATATCCTATTTGGAAATGATATTCATTGTATATATCGCTTTAACAATCATTTGCCTTTTATACACCGGAAAAGGATTCAAGAATCATCAGGTTAAAAACTAAAATTCTTCTTTCCCGAGTCTGACATCTTCTATATGCTTAGACAATTCTTCCGGCAGCTTATCAAACAGATACTGTCTGTCGGATGTAGTCTTGTTTAGAAAAAGGTCGCGAAGTTCCTGATTAGTTGACATGATTTCTTCTTTTAATTCTCTTGCCGAAATCCGTCTTGCGCCCTGTCCCATTATTATAAGCTGTTCCAGTCCGTCCGAAGTCGCCACCGCCACCCGATGTTTCCTTCCAATCTCGTGCGTGACTTTCTCAATATACTGGTCTGCCGTCTCCGCTTCCTTAGTATAGACTACATTTATATTATGATATGAAAAAACGCTGCCCGGATTTCCCTTGACCTTATAAGCATCGAATACCAAAATAAGAGTCATCTTACGATATCCCTGATAGTTGCTTAAGATATCCATCAGTTTTCCCCTTGCGCTGTCCAGATTGGATTTGGCAAGTTCGCTTAATTCTTCCCATGCAAAAATGATATTGTATCCGTCAACAAGCAGATAGTCTTCCTTTTGGTCATCTGCGACTTTTTTCTTGTTTCCTGAATAGTATTCCACTTGTTCTTCTGCACGGATTATTTTCGGATTTCCTGGCTTTTTTCTATTATCATTACTTCTGCTGCCATAAGTGCGGTTAAAAATTTCTTCCAATTCTTTATCATTAGCCTTTGCCGCATAATATCCGCCGTTTCCCTCTGCTCCATTTTTGTTCTTCGCTCCCAGCCTCATTCCATCCTGTCCGTAAGCGCCTTCATCCTCGTCCTTTTCCAATTTATCCAAAACACTCTCTAAGTGCATATACTTTCCTACATCCTGCCACTCCACCACGAAACCTGCGCCATGGGCACAGAAAACCGAAGCAGAAGGATTGTCCAAATCACGCTCCGCGTCATAACCGCATGCCGCTATCGCTTCTTCCGTATTATGGCATGGCTCATATCCTTTCAGACTGCAAAAAAGCCTTCCGCTTCCTCCTGAATACGCCATCACTTCCGTATGATATCCCCGCATAGTCGATACAGGCGCCGTTCCGGTTAACACAGAAATCTCGCCTTCTGCCAACGGCGGATTAAAATATCCATGCATTGCCTGTATATCCGACATAGCGCGTCCTATCACCGCAGACGGCAGCTCCAGCCTGAACTCATAGACAGGCTCCAGCAGAACATTTTCCGCCTGATGCAGCCCCTGCCTGATTGCACGGTATACAGCCTGCCTGAAATCACCGCCCTCAGTATGCTTCAGGTGCGCCCTTCCGGCAGCCAGAGTTATCTTCATATCCGTAATAGGGGAACCTGTCAGAATCCCAAGATGCTCCTTCTCTTTCAAATGCGTCAATATAAGCCTCTGCCAGTTTCTATCCAACACATCTTCACTGCATATCGTCTCAAAGACAAGACCGCTGCCAACTTCCAACGGCTCCATAATAAGATGCACTTCCGCATAGTGACGGAGAGGTTCAAAATGTCCCACCCCTTCTACTTTATTACCAATCGTTTCTTTGTATACAATACTGCCCACATCAAACTCCACCGCTACGCCGAAACGTTCTTCTATCAGATTTTGCAGTATTTCAATCTGTACTTCTCCCATCAACTGTATATGAATCTCACTTACATGTTCCTTCCATACTACATGAAGCTGCGGTTCCTCTTCTTCAAGTTGACATAACTTTTTGTACATGACATGCACATCCTGCTCGGGCGGGATATTAACGCGATAGGTCATTACAGGTGCAAGCAGCGGTTCTATACTGCCCTGTTCGATTCCAAGTCCTTCTCCGGCAAAAGTCCTGCTAAGTCCGGTAACAGCACAGATTGTTCCTGCTACCGCTTCTTGTTCCACATCATATTTTACGCCGGAATAAATACGTATCTGATTGACCTTTTCTTCCCAAGCCTCTGTTTCCCCATTTGCATTACTTTCACCATTAAGAATCTGCTTTACCTGCATACGTCCACCCGTAATCTTCATATGAGTAAGGCGGTTTCCCGAACCGTCTCTTCCAATCTTATATATTCTTGCACCGAAGCTTTCAGGATATATAGGCTGTTTACTGTATTTTTCCAAACCGTCTAAAAATTCCTTTACTCCCTCTATTTTCAGTGCAGAACCAAAATAACAGGGAAAGAGCTTTCTTTCAGCCGCTAAAGCTGCGATATCTTCCTCCCTCACTCCGTCATTCCCATGCTCTAAATATCTATTCAGCAGCTTCTCATCACATACTGCTATACTTTCCATAAAGGTTTCAGTCTCCGCTGTAAAATCTACGCACTGTCCGCTCAGCCGCTCCTGCAGTTCCCGCATCAAATTGCTCTTATCGGTTCCCGGCTGGTCCATTTTATTGACAAAAATAAAAACCGGAATGCGATAACGTTCCAGTAATCTCCATAATGTCGGCACATGCCCCTGTATGCCATCAGCTCCACTGATTACTAACACTGCATAATCCAACACTTGCAGCGTTCTCTCCATTTCAGCGGAAAAGTCCACATGTCCCGGTGTGTCAAGCAGGGACACATCCATTTCCCCCCAGGAGATTTCCGCCTGTTTGGAAAAAATCGTGATTCCTCTCGACCTTTCCTGAGAATCTGTGTCCAGAAAAGTGTCGCCATGGTCAACCCTGCCGGCATTGCGTATGATACCGCTTAAATATAGCATGCTTTCCGCCAATGTAGTCTTTCCGGCGTCTACATGCGCCAGAATACCGATTACAAGTCTTTTTCTACCCATTTCTTAGTAATTTCCTTATCATTTTACATCAGAATCCTTCCAAAAACACCGACAAACAACACAACCGCCAGCTCACACAGCGCCATGAAAAAACCCGTCAGTTCCTTAGTAATGCCGCCAAAGCACTTCTTAGACATATAATAATAAAATGTCCATATCCACATACATATTAAAGCTTCCAACAATCCCATTATCATGGAAAACATGATGCAGGTGCCAAAGCACAAAACCAGTATAAGGCTTAAAAATACTCTGAATACCTGTTTCTCTGATTTTGAAACATAAGTATAAGGGCTTTCCTTGGATTTTGTTTCTGGAAACCATACTACCGCCATACCGCCCAGAGTTCCTGAAATGACGTATCCTATTCCCAAAAGCAATAGCTGCTTATCCTTCCAAATCATAACAAGCCCGCCCGCATACAACATATAATAAGCTGCTGCCGCAATCACTGCATTGATACCGGCATGAACATCTTTCATCATTTCCAGTCTCTTTTCAACTGTTCGTGCATTTCGCAGCGCGTCTGACGTCTTCATGAAACCTGCCAAATTAACGCCTCCCGTTATCATAACCGGAATCACTGCGCCCACCAGGGCGAAAAAAGACTGCCCGAAACCAAACTTCATACAAATCATACAAAAGGCATACATTATTGCGCCTGTTACCACTCCATATAACGGCAGAATCAAAAGCATGTATTTCTTGTTTTCCCTGCTTATCTTCATATTCCCAGCTTCCCTATCCTTTCAGTTACTGTTTGTTATAATAATTAATTCCACTATCCGGTCGAAAATAGGTTCTGATATATCCGTCCGTGGAAACAATGACAAAGTCATTGGTAGCTTCCAGATAATATACATCGTCTCCGTCTTCCGCTTCAAGCTTATGTAAAGAATTCTCATTGATTACCACTGCGCTCGCCGCTGCCTGATATTCCTCCGCAGATGCAAAACCCATTTCTATTCCATGTTTCTGATAGTGTTCCTCTAATAAATCAGCATTACGGAAATAATACTGTCTTACAACCGGACTGCTGTCCTGTATCGGGTCTACTACCGCAACATCCGCAGCCGCAACTTGCTCAGGTTCGGTATTGGTTATTAGTTCCGGTTCTGTATTACCTACATTAGAATCATTCGGTATGAGTTCTGTAGAAGCAAGAACTTCGACCGGTTCCGGTTCCACAGCATTTATTGAATCATCAGGCTCCGAATCTGCAGCATCAATATTTGCGACTTTATTCTGTTCCGTTTGTACAGGGCTGGCGAGCTCGCCTTGTCCTGTATCCACATCTCTGCTTAAGTAATTCTGTGTATCTTCCACAGAATAGGTATAGCCTTCATCATATGACTCAAGAGCGCTATGTGATACTTTAAAGCCCAGAATGAGCAGCAATACAGCTACAATAATAGCGCCGTATACCCATTTGCCAATCTTCTTTTTATCCTGCTCTGGCACCGCATCATATTGGTATTGTGCATTCCAACTGCTACTTGCCTTTGATGCCATGCCCTGTTTTTGTTTATTTTTCTGTCTACAATCTTTACATCGCTTAGGCAGATGCAGATTTTTCTTTCTGTAAAAATCAATTTCAGAATCGTTTAATTCAAAAGACTTACCGCATTGCACACATGTACATTTCATTTAAAACCATTACTCCTAACTTAACCTACTGTATTTCACAGACTATGGATTTATTCAATAAATAACCCTGTCTTAATCCACCCTATAAACTTTAACACCGTGCGCCGAAACATCTGCTTCAATCCTTCCACCAGACGTAGCGCTCTTTTGCTTATCCCACAGCTCATACAGATTTTTATTCTCTTCGGCTTCATAACCCTCTTCTAATTCCGTAAGATTAACCGATATTAACGCATCTTCATCGCTGATATTGAAAAGAGCCACACATACTTTTCCAGTAGACTTATCCTTATTTTTCCAGATAACCTTTTTATCTGTCCTGACAAGCTGCATTCCTCTGCATTCTTCCTTCATAAGGTCAAGTACATCTTTATTAGTAAGCAAAGACAGCGTCCAATCATCAATAAGCGTCAGTTCTGCTCCGATCATGAGTGGTGAGCGGAACATACACCAGAGCGTCATCATAGTTTTCTGTTCCTCCTTAGTAAACCTCGTTTCCCACTCGTTGCCAAATCCTTTGCCAAGCTTACCGAGCGGAAGCATATCACAATCAGGAAAACAGCCTTCCCGTACATGATCCTGCCACAATTCACAGCGTGCAAACATCGCTTTTAACAGATTCCATTCATCCCATAAATCATCAGTAATACGCCACATATTGGCATATTTACAATATTCCCATGCATGTTCAATCTGTGCCGGTCCCGGAGAAAGACTTAACACAATCGGTCTGCCGCATTTTTCTATGGCATTGTGCAGCATCCTTATCTCATCCCATCCGCCGAAGGGTTCTGTACGGTATAACCTGCTGTCACAGATATCGTCGCATTTTATATAATCCACGCCCCACTCTGCATACATAGCAAACAGTGAATCATAATAAGCCTGACCGTCTTGCGTGTTTCGCACGCCATACATATCGGGATTCCAGATACAGATGGACGAAGGATCCGCCACCATGTCTGCCGTTTCCTCCGCTCCCAAAACAGGACAATGCTCATGCGCCGCTTTGCGTGGAATGCCCCTCATGATATGGATACCGAATTTAAGTCCCAGACTATGTACATAATCAGCCAACGGTCCAAATCCTTTTCCTCCTGCCGAAGAAGGAAAACGCTCAGGCGCAGGCTGCAGCCTTCCGTAAGCATCCATTTCCACATCTCCAAACGGAATATACTGGAATCTGTACCTCTTCGTTCCCGCATCATTAGAGTACCATTCTATATCCACTACTATATATTCCCAGCCGAATTCCTTTAAATGAGCTGCCATATAATCCGCATTGGCTTTTATCTGCGCCTCATTCACCGTAGTATCATAATAGTCATAGCTGTTCCAGCCCATAGGCGGGGTAAGTGCAAAGTCATTTTTATTCATTGGTTTATTGTCTCCTTTGTCAATCGTTTTCTGATTATATTATGCTATTGAACAAAAATTTTCCCAATTATCTAAATATTAGTATAACGGAAATTCTCATAATTTACAACAAATAGTGGATACGCATTCAAAGTGCAGTAAATACCTGCTGCAATATTCAATTCTATTAATACAAAAATGAAATATAATTTTGCAAATTTTGACAATATTTTGTCTAATTTTTCCAAATAGAACCTTGTCTATGATTAATATGATAGACTGAACACAGAAAATACGTACAAAGGAGCTGGTAGTATTGGCTGATGTCTGTCTTATCCAAATGCCATATTCCACACTATATACACCGAGCCTTGCACTTGGCATCTTAAAGTCCTGCCTCATTCAAAACGGATTTTCCTGTCGTGTATTTTATGGGGATATTGCATTTGCGGATGCTATAGGATATGAGACATATGAAAAGTTTCTGAATAAAAGAATCATCTATAAGTTCGCGGAAATGAGTTTTGCCAAGACTGTATGGCATTCTGAAGAAACCAATTTGCTCACAGGACTGTATGAAGAAAACTGTCAGCAAACCTATCTGGAAAAAATCGTGTATCCGCTGGAAGGGAAGTCCAATGCGGAGGAATATGCCGGAATCATGGCAGAAGCACAGAAAGTAATACCGGATTATCTGAAAAATCTTGCAGCGGATATTCTTAAAGAAAAGCCGCTTGTAGTAGGTTGTTCCAGTAATTTTCAGCAAAACAATGCCTCTTTTGCAATCTTGAGAGAAATTAAGAAAGCAGCTCCACATATCATTACAATTATGGGCGGAAGCAACTGTGCTCTGGAAGCGGGGCAGGTAATCGCTTCTGAAGTAGAATGGATAGATTATACTTTTTCAGGGGAAGGGGAATCTTCCATACCGGAATTTTGTCGTCTTGTCAGTAAGTATGGAAGGGATATTCCGATAACAGAGCTTCCCGAAGGTGTAATGTCCAAAAAGACCGCGGAAAGGAAAGCGGTATTTCCCAAAACAGTGAATCTGGATGACATACCTTTACCTGATTTTTCGGAATATTTTGAAGAAGTAAACAAGGCTTCATGGATGAATGGGGAATGGATTTCTTTAGTGGCAGAAAGTTCACGTGGCTGTTGGTGGAAAGAAAAGCAGGGATGTACATTCTGCGGGCTCTGCATGGAAAACGGACAGTACCGCAGAAAAAGCACAGAACACTTTCTGAATGAACTTTTGGCGCAAAGCCGCCGTTACGGTATAAAGCGCTTTTTCTTAACTGACAGCATCCTCAGCAATGAAATGGTATCGGAGTTTCCGAAGATGGTTGATGCTCTTCCTGAAAATCCCGGTTTTCTTCTCTTTGCAGAAGTAAAGTCGAATATGAGTCCGGAAGAAATAAAGAATCTGAAAAGGGCGGGATTTTATGCAGTACAGCCGGGGATAGAAGCGATTCAGGATGACCTATTAAAGCAGATGAATAAAGGAAATCGCGCTATACGGCATATAGAATTTTTGAAAAGCGCACAACAGTGCAAGATGAAATTGAGTTGGAACCTTTTATTCGGTTTTCCAAAAGAAGATGAAAAGTGGGTAAAAGAAACACTAAATCTGATTCCGATGCTGACACATCTGCCGCCTCCGAATGGAGCAATGCATATAATTTATCAGAAATACAGTCACTATTATGAAAACAGCGCATCGTATGGACTAAACTTAAGCAGGCTGCCAGCCTACGATCATATATATGGGTTCCATGAGGCGCTTGCCGTGGGTACCGCATACAATTTTTATCCGGAAAACCGGAAGTGTCTGAATGCATATTATGCATTGAAAAATAAAGGCGGAATATACAGGCTTTTGGCAGAAGCCGTATCTGACTGGAGAGTTCGATATTATACTGAAGGTGATTGTTTACAAATGATCTGTCATGCCGGGCAATTGGAAATCATGGACCTTAGAGCAGGCGCGAAACATTCATATTATATATTTTCAGGAGAAGAAAAAGAACTGTATCTTTTCTGTGATTCTCCTAAAAAAGAGCATGATATTATCGCACATATGGAAACAATCGGACAGGATAAAAAAAGGACAAAACAGATACTAAAAATGATGCAGGATGATCTGCTTCTTGTGGCGTTTGGAGATGAGTATCTGTCACTGGCAGTCAGCATTGGAGGAGAGTGATGAAAATAATAAAAGATACGGGAATTTACCTTTCTCCGCAAAAGGATGGATATCATCTCACAGAGAATGAAAGAATTACTGCCCAAATCAAAAGAGTTTTGGAATTTTGCAGCATGGATGCGGAGTTTGTATCAAAGTTAAGAGAGGAACCGGGGAAGGCTCTTCAGGATATTAATGTGAAAATTCCTTTTGAAAAAATTAAATGTCTACTCATGAAGGATTCCGAAAAAATTCCGCTTACGGAAGAAGCAGCTTGCTATCGACAATTTGTCATGAACAAACTAAAATCCAGAAATTATATGCAGCAGACAGGTTGTACGCCTATCGATTCACGATTCCGGCGTTGGCGGGAAATGCAGCTTAACAGATGCCGTGTAGAATTGGGCATACGAAATCAGGTCATGATTCATGCACCACTCATATTTGAACTTTCAGACGGTTGTTCGGTCGGCTGCCCTTTTTGCGGAGTGAACGCCGGAAAGCTGAAAGGAATTTATAGACATACTCCTGAGAATGCGGAACTGTTTCGGGAGATTCTCCGTAATATGAAAACGTTGCTTGGGGATTCTGCAGGAAGCGGAACATGTTATTATGCGACAGAACCGTTGGATAATCCTGATTATGAGGAATTTATCAAAGACTATTATGAAATTCTGGGAGCGATTCCTCAGTTGACAACAGCAGCAGCCATGCGGGACCCGGAGAGAACCCGTAAAATGCTTTCCGACTTCCATAGTGTGTATAAGCATATCCATCGGTTTTCTGTATTGAATCTTGAGACATTCAACGCGATAATGGATTTTTTCACACCGGAGGAATTACTCTATGTAGAACTGATTCCACAGTTTCCGCAGGCACCGGCAAATCATTTTTCCGAAGCAGGACGGAATCGAAAAGAAAATGATGAAAGTTCCTATAATGTGGGGACAATATGCTGTGTGTCCGGTCTGGTCGTAAATATGCCGAGGAAAGAAATACGCCTGTTGTCGCCCTGCGGCGTGGACAACGAACATCCTACCGGAGAACTATTGACTGCACGTGGAACATTCACTGATATAAAAAGCTTTGAGAATGTGCTGAATGAAATGATGGATAAGTATATGGGAAAACCTGACTCCACAAAACCGCTTTCTTTCTATCCTTATCTGGATATCGAGTACATTGAAAATGGTATCATAATAAAAAGCAGGGGCGGATATGAGAACAAACTGGAATATGTTAATGATGCCAGTCAGAATATTCCCGGAATTACAGCCAAATTGATAAAGGAAGGAGGGTACTGCATAGAGAAAATCGCTGAAATTCTGGATGACGAATATCATATTGATTACGCACATAGTTATTATATGTTGGGAAAATGGTATCAGTCCGGTTTCTTGACGATGGAAACATAACTTTTAAAGGAGGTTTAGGATTATGGATGTAAACAAAGATAGAAATGATGAAATAAAAGAGTACCGCAAAAAATATTCAGCGCTTATAGCTGAATGCTGGCAGGACGAGGATGTAAAAAAGAACTTCATGGAAAACCCAAAGGATGCATTTAAGGAATATTCCATTCCTGTTGAAGAGTCCAAACAGTATCAGGTAATCGAAGCCGATAAGAACAGTACATATGTGGTTCTTCCTTATGAAGGTGCAGAAGAAGCAGTTCAATCTTTATTTAAATTATTCCATATATGGAGTGAAAATGGGAATCAGATTATCAAACCGGGCTGTGAACTGCGCCTGATTCAGAACACTGCAGATACCAATTATATTGTATTACCGTTCAATCCGGAACTTTATACGGAAGAAGAAAAAATGTCGTTGCAACAGGCAGATGGCTGCACAACTGTGGATGTAGACGTTGCATTACAGTCTGAAATTGCTATACAGGTCATTTCTGTACAATCTGCGATTGCAGCAACAACATATGTCGCAGGAGCAGAGGTCGGAGCACTGGTTGTAGTTGCCGGAGTTATTGTCCTGATTTAGGAAGTAATCCCTAAAGCGTTGCAATAATTGAGGGGAATGATGGAATAAACTATTCAATTTCAGTTTATTCCATCATTCCCCCTCTCTTAGCGCTTTTAATTATAGATAGACTGATAACGGCTCTTCTTTTCCGTATTTTCTTCTAATACCTTATTCAGCCGTGAAGTATAAAATTCATCTATATAAGCAAAGGAATTATACATTCCATTAAGCGGCCAATCTACTACAGGAACAATGGACATATTAGAATCATTGACGGTATACTTTTTGGCATTTTCAGAATCGAAGTGTTCTTCAAAAGAAGCTGTGATATAGCGTACACAGCTCCGGATATCATAGTCGTCAAGCGTATAGCCTACAAATTCCGCCTGTATATGCTCTGTCAGCTTAAGCCCTACGCAGACCCTGCAGGTAAGACTCGGATAATCGTCAGGACTGATATGCCAGACGTAAGAGTATAAATATATTTCGCCAGAAGCATCTGCCTGATTGTCCATGCGGTAATGCTCAAAATGTAAATCAGATACTTGTTTGCGACATTTTTCTTTCGTGTATGTACTAATCTTCTGCATACATTCCTGCCAATCAAGTACATCTGACGAAACAGCCTTTGTCTTATCCTGAATCAGGCATGCGATGGAGCCATCTCCGGACATAACAAAATTGGCGAGGGCATCGCCTGATTGCGTAAGTCCGATTGTCCAGCCATAGGGCATATCCATTGCGTATTCGCCCATCTGTATGCCTCCGCGCGACCTTTTATCTTTAATGATATAACCTGTTCTTGATATCTCAAGGCACATTCCCGGATAAATCAAATCCGGGTCTGTCAGCATATCCTGATTAGCCTCTGCCAGTTCTAAATAGTAATTACCGTCACCAAGCTGCTCTTCGGCAATTCTCCAAAGACTGTCTCCGGCAAGAACCGTATAATCATCTAAAACTTCCGTTAAAGTTATATAGTTATCGCTTTGCGCATATACATCATTATAAACTAAAGGATATTGCTCCGCCGCCAGAACGTCCATATAAGGTAAGGCACTCATAATAACCACCGTACCAAGGATAGAAATTCCTTTTTTCTTTAATATTCCCAATCCCATACTCCTGCACTTTCTCCTAACCAGAGATTCTCTTTTTTGTCTGTACACGGAAGCACTTCTCCCACAGACTCGGATTTTTCATATTTATCCCAAAAATCACTTTGCTTCTTAAAATCTTCCAGTTCTTCTAAGCTGAACCGTGCTGATAAGCTGCGATTGACAGGCTCATATGTAATAGCGCGTTCCAATACAGGATCAAGCGAAACGCCTATAACTAAATCCTTATCCTCTGTTATATAGAAAAAGGAATTGTAGAA
Source organism: Lachnospiraceae bacterium (assembly GCA_029062885.1). Taxonomy (GTDB): domain Bacteria; phylum Bacillota; class Clostridia; order Lachnospirales; family Lachnospiraceae; genus UBA3282. The sequence continues at coordinate 10,611 of JAIDPH010000404.1, read as the reverse complement.
AAAAATATCGTTACTTCCATTCTCTTCCGGTAAAAACCAGGATAACACGAGGTCAACATCTTCCTCATCTGCGTATTCCGTGTCCTCATCATCACTAAGAGTTTTATCCCATAACCTGATAAACTCTCTATTGACCTCCAGAATATCTTCTAACCTATAACTTTGTCCGGTAAGCAAGTTTATTGTAAGCGCTCTTTCGGTTCCGTTTGTCATCCACACCGGATTACCTGCAGAATAATACTCTTTATAATCCACACTCAGAAGGTACTGACTATGATATGTAACATCACAATTTACATCACTTGCAAAAATAGAAAAATGTTCTTCCTGAAAAGCTTTCACATCATCAGATGGCTCTAAATGCCAATAATTCACCCTGTCCATAGCGGTATCATACAACAATTGATTTATCTGCGTCTGCATCTCATCATCTATTCCGCTCAGCTGCGGATATTCCACTGTCAGGACATCCCAGTAATCATATTCATCCGAATACTCGACAAAATATTGTTCCTTTTGCACGGTGTAATTCTCATATCCTTTTGGGAAAGAATCAGATAGTTTGATTGCAGCGATTATACCAATCGCTATGAGCGCTGCCAGAAAGACTGCTGATAAAATAATCCATTTCTTTTTGCTTTTTCCTTCGTTATTCTGTTCTTCATTGTTCTTTTCTTCAATATTCTTTTCTTCATTATCCGGTACTATTATAACATCTCTTTGATAAGCTTCTCTTTCGTCCATGATTTAACGATTCCTTTCTTATATATACGTCATTTATCCACACTATCCGAATTTTAACCATTATATATGAAAAATGCATCAAAGTTGCATCATAAGTGTATCATTGTTGCATCATTTCCTTATTTTTTGCTTTATCATGCTAAGTGAAAATTTTTACGTGAAAAATTTCACGAAAGAATTTCATTGACTTAAATTTTTTATTCTGTTAGCCTTTATTCAGAGAAGGCGCCTACTCAAAAAACAGTAGGAGGACACGAAAATGAATCATGGAAGATTTAGAAAAAGTCATTATGAAGCAGGTTATAATTGGGGTAACCTGTTATATAAGAATGAGAAAAAAATAGACCAAAACCCAACCTTTGAGATAACCGAAGAACGTAAAACATTTGCAAATGAGTGTTTGCCCATTTACAAAAAATATTATCCCGAAGTCTTAGAGGAAATCAGAGGACTGGCAGATGGTCAAAAAAGCAGTTGTGAAGATTTTTACACATTTCTGCTTAGTATGTATTGTTTCGAATTTAACAATCATTGCACTTGCTTTGCGTTTAAGGATGAGGATAATCTTATTTTTGGCAGAAATAGTGATTTTCTTGTTTCTTTGGAAAAACTGTATATGAACTGCCTGTATAACTTAAACGGAGTGTATGCCTTTAACGGAAATACTACTGCATTTATAGAAATTGAGGACGGGATAAATGAATATGGTCTGGCTGTCGGTCTTACATTTATATATCCTAAGATTACAAAAGCAGGGATTAATTCGGGTATGCTGGTACGTTATTTATTAGAAAAGTGTAAAACCACCAATGAAGTGATAGAAGCCCTGAATATGATACCCATCGCTTCGCAGCAAACGCTAACCGTTATGGATAATGTCGGTAATTTTGCTGTTATAGAATGTAACTGCTGCCATATTGAAGTAATAAAGCCGACAGAGAGTGACAGTTTTGTTGTAGCTGCAAATTGCTTTGTCTCTCAGAAAATGATAGAATACAATAACAATAACCATAACATAGATGATTGGCATTCAAATGAAAGGTATTCTGTCGCATACAATTCACTAAAGAATAATAAAAATCAATTTTCTGCTGAATTGGCAAGGGATATTTTATCGGGTAAATACGGTTTTATGTGCCAGTATGAAAGAAAGTCAGGCGCTGACACAGTATGGTCAGTCATTTATGATGTGAAAAACAAGAAAATATTCAGGGTTGAGGGAAATCCTTCACGTAAAAAATTTGTTGAAGATACCAGAATGAAATTTTTTTAAGGTTGGTTTTGTAAAATGGGGATTTTTTTCGGAATTTTATGCGTAATATGTTTTTGCCTGTTATCAGCAAAGGCAGTGACTGCACGACTGCATTTAAAAAATATTGATCAAATACTGATGAAGCTTCATAAACCCGTAAGCGCATTTTTGATTATAGCAAGCTTTATACATATTATTTGTGTTGTTCCCTTGCTGAAAAACCGAAATGTACTTGTGGCGGTTTCAGGAATTGTAAACGTAGCGTTTATGGTCTTGTTGATTTACCTATGTCATATGATAAAAGATAAAAATAAAAAAATGCTGTGGCATAGGATAATGACTATCTTTATGGCGATAGGTATTATAGGGCATTTTACCACACAACTTATTTTTTAACACTTTGGTTATATCAGATATTCAACACGTGAGGAGGAATACAAATAAAATGATCCAAAATCCAGTAAAAACAAACATTCCCAAAATTGGATTAGGAACTCACCTTGGTTCTTTTTCCGGCGAAGATTCCAAACAATACATAGACGCGATTATATTTGCGGTCAAAAATGGCTTTACAATGATTGATACCGCAATTAACTACAGAGGTATGCGTTCTGAGAAAGATGTTGGAAATGCTGTAAACACACTGATTTCATCTGACATAATCAAAAGAGAAGATATCTTTATTGCATCAAAAGCAGGGCTTTTGTTTGGTGATATCACGAGTGGACGCAACCCGATGAAATACCTGCATGAAGTCTTGGAGCCAAAAGGAATCCAGCTCAGTGATTTTTGTGAATGTGAGGGATTGTATCAGACATTGAATCCGGATTTTTTTGAAATTGCATTGCAGATAAGTCTTCAAAATCTGGGTGTCGATACTATTGATGTCCACTATATCCACCTTCCTGAGATTACACGTGCCGGATTGACAGAAGATAAATTTTACGAAAGAATTGCAAAGCTTTTTGCATGGTATGAGGATAAAGTTAAAGAAGGAAATATAAGGTTTTACGGACTGGCTCTTGAGATGCTTGCCATGGAGCCGGAGGAAGAAAAATGGTACATAGATATAGAAAGAGTAAATCAGATTGCACAAGAAATCAGCAACGAAAGCAGTCATTTTAAATACATTCAAATTCCTTATAATATCCAATACCCATATGCCGCTTACGTGCAGAATCAGTCATACAGAGGAGAAAAATGCACATTGGTCGAAGCGGCGCACCGAATGGGACTGAAAGTGATTGGCAGCATGCCCTTATGCTGTGGCAAAGGGTTTGATAAAGCTACTTTAGAGGAAATGATTTCATTTGCATTGAACGGGATGGACGCAATCAATGTCGGAAGTAAAAATGTAAAGCATATTCAGGAAATATTAGATATATTATGATTTTGGATTTTAATGGTGATTAGTTATGAATAAAGAACATATACAAAAAATATCAACAATACTGCTCGACATGTATGGCGTTATTATAGAGGAGAGCAAAGGTAACTTTATACCTTATACATATGAACATTTCAATGAAACAGAATATGAAAGGCTTACAAGACAGTTCAAACAGGAGCAGTTATTTACAAAAGCAGGAAATGGTGAAATTTCATCAGATATGTTTCTATCTTTATTAGGTTATGAAGATACCCAATATCATATGGAAAACTATTTAAAGAACTACTTAACATTAGACAGCACCTTCATACCTTTTGCTGAAAAGTTTTATAAATCCGTTGATTTCGTGCTTCTTTCAAATGATGTCTCAGAATGGAGTGCATTTATTACAGATTATTATAAGCTAGACAAATATTTTAAAGACAAAATTGTCAGCGGAGATGTAAAACGTCGCAAACCTGATAAACAAATATTTGAACTGACATTAGAAAGGATAAACAAAAAGCCATCCGAATGCATATTTGTTGATAATAGCGCAGTAAATTTAAATGTATCAAATGAATTAGGAATCTGCCCGGTATTATTTAACAGGGACAATGTTGAATACACAGGTATAACTGTTAATACATTTGAGGAATTAGCAGAAATATTATATAACTCCCTTTTATTGGGTGCTTTCACATAAGCGAAAGCACCCAATAAACCAATCCCAGCACCCAGCTTGTAAAAATCCCATAAAGAATAACCGGTCCGGCAATCGTGAAAATTTTGGCTCCGACACCGTATACCTGGCCTTCCTTCTTGTACTCAATCGCAGGCGCAGATACGGAGTTGGCGAAACCTGTAATTGGCACCAGAGCGCCCGCACCTCCCCATTCTACCAGTTTCGGGTAAATATTGAATCCGGTCAGCAGTACGCTCAAAAGCACCAACAGCATTGAACACCATGCCGCCGCCGTTTCCTTGTCCAATCCCATATTATTTGACGCATAATTTAGGATAAACTGACCTATACAGCAGATAATTCCCCCTGTTATAAATGCCTTGAGCATCTGCAGCCAAAGATTGTGGGTAGGCGTTACCGCTTTCACACGCTCACTATATTCCTGATTCTCTGCTGCCTTATTCTCCTGTTGCATCGTTTTTTCCTGTGTGCCGCTATTTTTCTCTTCCATATACGATTCCTCTCTTTCCTCTACATTACTTAGCCAATTACGAAACTCTTTCCTCTATATCCCACCATACAAAAACACTTGCTGCGTAAAATAAATCAGGCTTCCCACAAGCTTTCCAAGCGCCACAGCTAAAATAGCAATCCCAAGTCCATGCCTGAATCCGATTCTTCTGGAAAAAATTGGTATTGTATTCAGCATCTCCGCAATCGCAAGCGCCAGGCAACCCACGAAAATACCTGAAAAAATCCCAAAAATAATGAGAATAATATCACCTATCACTCGCCAAATTGCCGTTGTATTATCAGCTCCGAAAACTCTATGGGAAAGTACCCATTCCCCGATATTTCCATAGTCGCTGAATATACTGAAGAAATCACCGGCAACCGTTCCCAGAACCACCATTTCTTCCAATATAAAAATATGCTTTGCAATATGCATCTTTCCTGCAAATCTCGGTATCAACCCTACGGAAATCAAAACCGTAAACACCCCTCCCGATACAATCATACCGAACGAGGTTCCTAATACTGCCATAAAAATCTGCTTAATTAACATCAATCGTTTTACCTTCTCTATCCGCCGTTTCTATCAACGCTTTATTCACATCCGTTTCGTATACCCGCATTTCCACCTCTATCGGCGTTGGATCCTTGGTAATACGCCTACCGCCTATATGGTTGAAGAACAAAATGATTCCTGCTGCCAGACCGATTGAATAAGAAAGCTCCAGAATGCTATAGCCATCACTCGAATATCCCATCACCATTTCATACACTTTGGAAAATACCTCGTTTATACCGATATCGTTATGAAAAGCCATAATCGTAAACGCCGTTCCGAAGAAACTTATAGCCGAGACGAAGACAATTTTAGCCACCTGTACCGGACCCTTATGCTTATTTACATCAATCTGCTCGAACATAATATCAGTCTCGCCCAGACTCTCTACTGTTACATTCGGACACACCTTTTCAATTTCCTCGATAACCTTTAAAATGCTTATGACCTCTCTTTTTCGCTCTCCTTTTTTGAAATGATGCAGCTTGATAGTCTTTACCTTGGCTAAAATTTGTTTGTCCGTGCATATCATCTTGCCTATATCCTTTACAAAGACATCCTCCGACTGCAATTCTACATTTTGTTCTGCTTTCAAATACAGGGTTACATTGTTGGTTGACATAATTTTTCTCTTTTCTCAGAATTATTTCTTTAGACTCTATTATTTATAGTTTTAAGTTGTTTTATGCATAGAAACTGGCTTATTCTCTGCACGGTAGTTTATGAAAAATATTTGTTCAACCTTCTCGCCATTTTTATTTTCTAAAATCATATTGACATCACTATATCGCAGTGCTATACTATTTACATCGCAGTTCGATACATTGCAGTGCGGAGTAGAGTTCTGAATGAGAAGGAACAGGGGGTAAAATGGATAATCATATTAAAAAAGTATATGTGCCAATGACCGAAACAGGTTTTTATATATTGCTTTGCCTAAGGGAAGAAGCACACGGATACAGCATCGTAAAAAAGACAGAACAGCTGACGAACGGAGAAATAAAAATCAGTCCGGGAACATTGTACGGAAGCCTGTCTAAAATGGAAAAAGACGGTCTGATTAAGTTTATCAGGGAAGAAGAAAACCGCAAAATTTATTGCATAACGGAACTTGGAACACAAGTTCTTGATTTGGAAATGAGGCGAATTGAGCGCTTATACAAAAGCATGGAGGAAGCAAAGTTTGTGCCGCCGCTTACTGCATCTGAGTGCACAAACTCGCAGGCTGAGAAAGGAGCTTGGGCATCAACATGAAAAATACTAAAACCGAAATCAAATTTTTTTCTATTCCCGAATGGAATAAAGAAGAACAATATTTAAGGGAACAACATAAAAATGGTTGGGAATTTGTCGAAGTTAATGGATTTTGCCAATATCATTTTAGAAAATGCGAACCCAAAGATATGGTCTATCAACTAGACTACAATCCTGACAGCGTTTCACAAAAAGAAGAATACATTCAAATGTTTAACGACTGCGGCTGGGAATATTTGCAGAATTATGTGGGTTACAGTTATTTCCGCAAAGCATCTTCTGAAATGGACGGAACCGAGGAAGAAATCTTCTGTGACGATAATTCACGGTTGGATATGATGACAAGGGTTTTCAAAGGGCGCATGCTGCCTCTTTTAGCAGTTTTCTTTTGTATAATTATCCCACAGATTATTATGCAGAGCCAGATTCAATCGACCGTAAACAAGGGTTTGATGGTGTTTTTCTGCGTTTTGTTTGTAATATATCTGATATTGTTTATGGCATTCGCCATTCCGTTCTGGAAATATTACAAATCAGTTCATAAGGAATAACGGAAAATATAAAATTCCTTGAAAATACAAGGCTTAGAGGAACGCAAACGGACAAAATGTTAAAACAGCAAAGGTATATCTCCATACAAGGCTATTCTTAAAATACCTACAATAACAAGATGAGCAGGATAATAGATATAGAAAAGCCATTTTGTCCACTTTGCCTTTCCTCTTTCTCCATTGTACTGTTTTAACAGCGGATATACTAAAAAAACAAATAACTGTATAATACCATAAACTCTGTTTACAAAGAAAAACGACACTATAACATACACGCTTACCCATATCATCATACTTAACATCTGCTTTTTGAGATTTCCCCTGTTTTTGGACATTCCCATGATTGCTAAAACAGCGATACAGCTCCAATCAGCTGGGAAAGCGCTCCATACCAGAATAAATATTATGATAGACTTTACAAAATTGTTAATCTTTAATTCTGTATCTTGCAGCCACATTACTAAAACAGAAATAAACAGCGGATAAATTACACTTGTCTGATTAAATACTCCCGTACTGAATGGTATAACATTTATACCAAATGCAAAACAATATGCGAAATGTGATATGATTGCAAATACCAATAACCGTAACATATATTTCTTTATATTGCGCGTGTAATGATACCCCTCACAAATAAAAAACCACATAATGGGTGCAGTTAACCTTCCGATAATATGCAGAAAAATGGCAGCCGGATTTGCCGGAAATCCGGGATACATCAAATCTGCAGCATGGTCTATTGTCATTGCTATGATGGCAATCATTTTCAGATGATTTGAGCTTAATTTTTTCTTCATAATGTCCTCCACCAATTAGAATGTATCATGTATCATGTCCTATGAATATACATTCTCGTCATATCGGGTTCTCCATCTCCCTGAACTAAACAAAAAAATTCCCATCCATAACGCTCATAAAAAGATGTATGATCAGTCACTAGATACAATGTGTCAATTCCTTTTTCTTTCATGTCGGCACACACATAATTCAATAAGCTGCCGGCTACACCATTACAACGCTTATCTTCTTCTGTGTAGACCGCACAGACATTTGGAGTAAGGTCTTTTCTGTTATGAAAGTCATTCTCAATGACACCCAACCCTCCAATAATTTTTTCCTTCTCTAACGTCACATACCATTGAGGAACCGCACTCTTTTTAGATAGACAATCCTCCATGCTTTCTAAATAGGCATCCATAGGAATACCCCATTTTTCATGAAACCACTGTGCAGCCCGTTCCTTTATTTCAGGCTGATCAATCAGCCGAATTATATCGTATTTCATCTAATTGACTCCCTCCGTTAAGCTGTAATCTGTTAAATTAATCCTAACTCTTCTTTGAGCATCCTAAATCTGTCTTTTTCATGTTCCGCCACATGAGTAAGTGGATTATATAAACAGTGCTGTAACACATCTGCATCCTTGAGGATTTCATCAAATAAAGTGTCTATATTGGTCTTATCACTATGGTTATAAATTGCTTGAGATATTTTATCTATTTCGTTGACAGTACTCTGTAGTATGTCATCTACATACTCTTGAACCATTTCAATTCTATCCATAGAGTCAAGACCTCCGCAACTTTCGATATACCAGGATAATTATAATCTAATAGCAGACATCTCACAACTGAAGGTTATCGTTCCGCAATAACACATTCACCATTAGAATAACATAATCGTGTATGACTAATCTGAAATGCCTGTTTCTTCATTTGACTTAGAAGAGTGTGCATAAAAAATCCATGCGTTACAATAATACAGTCGCTCCCCTTTTCAGCTATATTTTCTATAAATTGTTTTGCACGATAAACAGTTTCTTTCCTACATTCCTTTTGTGAATGAATATTTAAAAACCATTGTAAACGTCCCGAAACATTCCAAAATATTAACGGCAGCTTTTTATTTGAGTTAACACTTGCACATAATGGTACTTCATCGATTAGTTTTGTAGAAATAAAATCTCTTTCACCAAATAACTGATTAGCAGTTTCCCTGCTTCTTTGCAAGCTGCTGATATAAATAGTTTGGCAATCTATCAGGGAATCATCCAATAACAAAGAAAAAATCTGCGCTTTATCATACATTTTGCAGTCTTCATTAAACTGTTCTGATGTACTCCATTTTCTCCATTGAAAATCCACTTTTCCGTGCCTAATAATAACCGCCTTCAAATTTAATTCTCCATAGTAATTTGTAATATCATTTTATAACGATTGTGATTTGGTATTTTTTATAATAAGGCTAACAAAATCACATAACACATTATAACACAAAATATATGGGAAATGGTCAACTGACTGAAATGTTTTCAAAAACCAATGAATTTTCTGTCATAAAGCAACGCTGCAATCAAAACCACAAAACAAGAGCCTGCATTATGCACCAAAGCACCCGTTGTGGGATTTAAAATTCCTAATACAGAACAGGTTACTGCTATAAAATTTATACACATAGAAAGAGTAATACTTAATTTTATTGTTGCTACTGTAGCATTTGACAGTTTTTTCAGGTAAGGGATTTTAGAAATATCATCACTCATAAGAGCAATGTCTGCTGCTTCCACCGCTATGTCGCTTCCCATGTTTCCCATTGCCACACCAACATTGGCAATTTTAAGTGCGGGTGCATCATTTACTCCATCTCCTATCATACACACCTTGTTACCCTGCTCCTGTATTTCAGAAATACTCTGCACTTTTTCTTCCGGTAATAAATCAGCCTTCACTTTTGTAATTCCTGCCTGCGTTGCAAAATAGGCGGCTGTTTTTTGGTTATCGCCTGTCAACAATACGGTATCTGTGTTCATGTCCGACAACTTTGAAACCATTTCCATTGCTTCCGGCCTTAATACATCAGATAATGCAAGAATACCGAGACAAGAATCATCATCAGCGACAATAATAGATGCTTTTCCCTGAATACGCAGTTTTTCCAGTTCATTATCCACATTTTGTGGTATCGTTATGCCGCTTTGCAGAATATATTTTTCATTTCCGAGATACAGCTTCCTGCCGGACACTTCTGCACAGATGCCTTTCCCACTCTGCATATGAAAAGAATCGGAATCCTCAAGTGTCACGCCTTTTTCTTTCGCATAAGTCACAATCGCCTTTCCTAAAGGGTGTTCACTCTTGGCTTCTGCAGAAGCTGTCAGGGTAAGCAGTTCACTTTCACTTATGCTTTTATCAAAAGAAATAATATCACTCACTTCCAGTTTTCCATAAGTCAGAGTACCGGTCTTATCAAAAGCTATGGTATTCACTTTTCCCATTTTTTCCAATGCTTCTCCCGATTTGATAATCACGCCATGTTTCGTTGCCTGCCCTATGGCTGCCATAATAGCCGTTGGTGTGGCAAGCACTAACGCACATGGGCAAAATACAACCAGAACGGTTACAGCCCTCACAATATCCTGTGTCGCAAATCCTGTAATGATTGCAATCATCATGGCAACCGGCACAAGCCAGCTTGCACATTTATCAGCAATTCTCTGCATGGGTGCCTGTTTATTCTCAGCATCCTGAACCATTCGTATCAGCTTTTGCAGAGAACTGTCCTCACCCACTTTTGTTGCCCTCATATCAATAGAACCAAAACGGTTGATTGTCCCGCAAAAAACATCTTCTCCGATGCCTTTATCGACCGGAAGTGATTCACCTGTCATAATGGACTGGTCAATGG